>DASWYT010000068.1:0-11948 GCA_036404835.1 Alphaproteobacteria bacterium
GCCGCGCTCTGCTGGACACGATAATGGACGGTTTTTCGATGATTTCGCCCGTATGGCGACCGGTGCCGTCGGAGCGATGGCCGGTTTCCGCGAACATCTGCGCCAGGAAATCAAATCCCACTTAGACCGTTTCCTGATCGAGCTGGATCTGGTGCCACGCAGCGATTTCGAGATCGTTGAACAGATGGCTAAACAGGCTCGCAAAGAAAATGAAGAATTGAAAAAACGCGTCGCTGCGCTTGAAGGCAAAGCTGCACCAAAAGCTAAAGCCAAAGTTGCTGCTGCAAAACCAGCCGCTAAAAAACCAGTCAAGAAAACCACTGCTAAAAAGAAAGCAACCAAATGAGCTCTTACAGCAATGTCATTCGCCTGAACCGCCCTGAGTCACAGGACCCGATCGCTGTGTTGGAAGTGATCGCGAGCGAGAATAAATGGCCGTTGGAAAAACATGCCGAAGACGAAGTCAGCTTTGACTGTATCGGCCGCTGGGGCGAACTGACCATGAGCTTCCTGTGGCAGGAAGATTGCCAGGCTTTGCAAATCTGCTGCTACAGCGATCTGCAGGTTCACGGCGGTAACCGCAAAGCCATTCTGGATATGCTGTATGAAGTGAACCGCAAGGTTTGGGCTGGTATGTTCACACTGGATGACAATGAAGAATATGTGATCTATCGCTATACCAGCATGCTGCGTCACCTGAACAGCGACACACAATCCCATATCGAAGATATGATGGAAATCGCCCTGGCCGAAGTGGACCGTTTCTACCCGGCTTTCCAATCCATCAGCAAGCCACGTCAGGCAACCGACAGCAATCCGCTCGTTGCCAATGACATGATGGTGGCCCTGCTGGCCGAGCCAATGGGCGAAGCGTAAGATCCGTATTTTATGACGGGTCCAATCTCACTCAATACGCTGTGGATGATAGGTGCCGGCCAGATGGGCCAGGCGCTTTATCATGGCTGGTGCGCATCAGACCTGCCGATTGCGCAGATGGTCTTGATCGACCCGACACAATCTTCTGACAAGATCGGTTTGCGCAAACAGGATATGGTCCTGGCACAGCCGGATGAGAACACACCATCACCGGATGTCATCCTGTTTGCGATCAAACCGCAAATGGCCAATGATGTCCTGCCGCTTTACCGTGATTATATGCGTGACGATACGTTGATTCTGTCCATTATGGCCGGGATAGGCATGGACAAGATGCAATCCCTGTTTGATAAAACGCAACAGCCGATTATCCGCACCATGCCAAACACACCGGCAATGGTTGGGCAGGGCATGACAGGTGCGGCCGCAAACGCATCGGTTACGAAAACGCAACGCGCCATCGCTGATCAATTATTGCAGTCCGTCGGCAAAGTCGCCTGGCTGGAGCGTGAAGATGATCTGCATGCCGTCACAGCCTTATCCGGCAGCGGCCCGGCCTATATCTTCGCGCTGATCGAAACGATGGCCGCAGCAGGCGAGCAGGCGGGTCTGTCCCCGGAACTGGCTGCACAACTGGCCCGTCAGACCGTGATCGGCAGTGCCGCCCTGGCGGCATCCCAATCCGATATCACCCCGGAACAATTACGCCGCAACGTCACCAGCCCAGGCGGGACAACCGCTGCCGGTCTCGACGTATTGCTGGCGGCAGAGGGCGGTTTACCGGCCCTGATGCGGGAAACGATCAAAGCCGCCGCCAGACGCTCCCGCGAGCTTGCACAATAATATTGACATAAAAATATTTTATTCTTAGACTTAGTCCCAACAAACGGGAATATTTTATGTCTGTCAGCGCTTACCAATCAAACCAGGTTTCAACATCCTATCCCAACCATGTGAAGCATGAATATTTCACGCTGTTTGAAAAAGCAGCCTCTGTGTATGCCTATCAACACGCAGATGGTGATATACAGGACAATGATTATTTCGTGCAGCGTATCGAAGACGGATTTTTAATTGCTCCGGCAAAGATCATTGGCTTTGGAAAATCGTTCGATCCGCAATCCATTTCCTTGGTTCACAGCTATCATCGCGATACAAATATCCTGAGCTGGTCCGGAGAGGTGCAACCACCATCAGGCGCAGGATCAATAGCCATCCTGTTCAGCGATCTGCCGCATATCGACAGTGTATTTCATTCCGACGCTGAACTCATGACCAATAATCCCACCGCAAAAACACCCCGAGTCAAAGTGACCGAACCGCTGCCATCTTCCGATGAGGCCACGCTGGGGAAAATGCTGGTGGAGACTCTTTTGCTGGGTAATACAAATAACATCATCGTACCGGGCCAGGGGGAGTTCTTTATCGGCGGCAACACTGTGCAGAATAACGAGGATTTAACCACACTGCTCCAACGCACCGTGAAACAGACCAAATTGGCCAGCCAGCCCGTTCCAGCCGTTTCTTAAGCCGAATTCCATAGATTTCCGGCATTTTTTGCTGGTTAATCAGGGCAAAATTAAGTTAATTCAGGCTTGCGCTGAGGTGCCATCTTGTCTAAGATGCCGCCACGCCGTGTAAAAGGCCGTATGACGTTGTTTATGTGCTGCCGTAGCTCAGTGGTAGAGCACTCCCTTGGTAAGGGAGAGGTCGAGAGTTCAATCCTCCTCGGCAGCACCATTTTCCCCATTATAGTTCATCAAGATCCTTAGGCTGTTTGAGAGCACCAATTTATTGACATATGCAAATAAATATATATGTTAACTGCATATATTTTACGCGAGGCCGTCATGAATTATTACCAGCTTTTTGATGATCCTGATTGTATTTCATTTCTGGATGATGGCTTTCTGGCGCTTCTGGATCAAACGCTCAATTTTATGAACGTAGAAGAGCTCACATCTTATATTCAGCGTGTCAAACGATTTAACTGGTCACGCAGACTGAAACGCGATCTTACCAATTTTCCTGATTTTTATCAGGCCATGCAATCACATGATATAAAGAATGAACAGGCAACACAGTTGCTGTTTAAATTCGCCGATACGATGAAGCATGATAATATTGGCATCAGGGACCAGATTACATCCACGACAACCATTCTCAAAAATTCCAAAGACAGGGATTTTCAATTCAAAGAAGCCATGCCGGCCTTTGAAAAAACAGTAGAATCATTGGGCGCTAGCGGCGATTTCAACAAAGATTTGCTGACAATCGCTGTCTTTATCAAAGCAGGCCTGACACCTGAACAAAGCATGGAAATTGTCAATGACACCCATGCAAAAAGCAATATGGGTCACTATGCACTTTATGGATTATATGATGAAGTCGACGTATTAGGCGCCAATAATATCGATGGCCCTAATCTGTATAAATTATTCAAAGTGATGATGGGGGATAATCCTTATCACTCTTCCGGAAATTTTAATCATCTTGTTCAGCTTTTGGATGTCATTGCCACGAATAGCACCATATCCCCCGCAGATGCCGTTACACGCATACTAGCCCCCTTTGAAAACGACCAGTTACCGGAAGCAGAAACAAGTGAACAACCGACTTTGTCTGATATCTTTGTTTCACAATTAAACTCGGGGATACAAAAAAATTCTGAGCCTGTTGCCTTCCACTATATCAAAGATGTCGATTCCTATTTCCCGGATTTACCGGTTAAAAAACTGATGACAGGCATTTTGCCTTACCGCCTCCAAAAAGACCTGGTCAGCGGGATCGGTGATCTGAAAGAGCTGATGGAAACACAAAACCAGGAAGGAAGCTTTATCTTCGATCCTGAAAAAGAAATCTGGTATTCACTGGGCGGTCGTACGTCTTACCTTATGGGAGCCAACAACATACGCCATGAATTTGCCCCGTATGACGTTGCCAAACTCAGCCAGAATCCCGTTATGATTCATATGCATCCACGTTTTGGAGAGGTCTTTATCAGTCCAAGTCCTCATTATATGAAATACCCGGTCCTGCAGGAAAAATGGACGGCCTATCGCATAGCCCTGCCAAGCAGCGCAGATTACAACATGTGCGCTGAGTTCATAGAGAATGCGTCCAGTTCTGTTCAGCTTTCATCCTTTATCGTCACCCCTGTCGGCCTGACAGAGATGAAGATGCCGAATGATCCACATGCTATAAAGCAAGTCGGTTTGGAGTTCCTGGAACAGAAAGATCATCTCTTTGATAATTTCAAAAGCTGGCACTACATTCAAACCGGCCAGCATCAGAAAGAAAATGCGCTGGATTTCGTTCAGCATCTATTGCCTGATATTAATAACGGTTTGCCGGAAGATTTTCAGATAAATATCTATCCCTATCAGGATTTTCTGAAGCAACCGGGCTAAAAATTATTCCCCGCCAAACGCAGGATTAAGAAAAATCATCCGTTATTGCTTGGTAACAGGAGATAGACCTTATGCGTTTGTTCGTTTCTTTGCTTATTCTGAGTGGCGTTCTGGCTGGTTCTTTACCGGCCCGGGCCGCGACGGTTCGGGTGATCGACCCGACTGTGCCGTCTTATTGTGCGCCTTATCAACAAACCACGACATTCGGCAAGAATAATTATACCGGTCATGGGATTGCCTGTTCACAGTCCGGTGGCTCCTGGGAGCTGACCCCTGATCCGTCGGATGCCGTTACGTATGAAGGCCGGGGATTGCGGGCGCATTTTATCTTTAAGCAGGCACCCCCCAATCCGGATCAGGGCAATTGCCAGGAGTTCCAGCAGACAACCCTGTTGGGCTACACGATGCAAAAAAGCAAAGGCGTGGCCTGTTATCAGCAGGACGGCTCATGGCAAATCCTCACTGTTGATGCACAGATATTACGTTACAAGGCCCTGCGCGACCTGGTGTATATGGACCCGTTCCGCCAGCCCTTCCAGCTGGCTCCGCCACATCCCCATATCCCGCATCCACCAGCACGATAAAATCCTTGTTTTTACTGCTTTAGCCTTGAAAATACGCCATAAAAAGGAAAATCCAGTCTCGGCGAAGATATCAAAAACATAATAGCTGATTGAACATTGCCGCAAATCAGGCATAATTGCGCCCATGACCGAAGAAACACCTGCCAAAAAGCCCCGCACCAAGAAAAAGCCTGCACCAGCACCGATCAAACGCGTGCTGAAAGGCTCGGCTGTGGCGCGCCGGAATGCAGCCCGTCTGGCCGCCGTCCAGTGCCTGTACCAGATGCAGCAGAGCAAAATCGATGCCGAGCAGGCCCTGGCCGACTACGTGCACCACCGCTATGGCATCGAGGAAGAGGGCCAGCTGTTCGTCGCTGCCGATGTCGATCTGCTGCGCACCTTGGTGATGGGCGTTGATGAACGTGATGCCATGCTGCAGGAGATGCTCGAAAAAATCTTTACCGAAGGCAACCGTCCGTTCGTCCGTCAGGAATTGCTGGTCCAGCTAATCCTGAAAACCGGCGCCGAAGAAATCTTCAGCCAGTTGCAAACGGAAACAGCCCTGATCATCAGTTCCTATGTCGATGTCGGCAAAGCGTTCTATGCGGATCGCACCCCAACGATGATCAATGCCGTCCTGGATAAAATCGCGAAAACGATTCGTACCAAGACTGCTTGACTTAGCCATTTACAAATTACATATATTGATCATGTCTCCGTGGAAAATCTGCACCATATGCATGGTCGTTTCAGCGACTCTGATCCTGTTCCCGCCACGGGCGCATGCGGTGTTCATGACGGGCAAATCCTTGCTGTCCTTGTGCAACAGCACGAACAAGGACAATATGTTCGCGTGTGAAAATTACATTGCAGGTGTCGTGGATTATCATACGCTGGTACGTAGCCTGGGCACGGCACCCAGCGTTGACTTTTGCCTGCCTGCTAATATTAAAATGCAACAGATCACCATCATGGTCCGGAATTATCTGACCGCACGGCCGGAGCAACAGGGTTTCGTTGCAGCACCGGCGGTGGCACTGGCCATTTATAATTCCTATCCGTGCCCGAAAAAGAAAAAATAAGCGAAGCAGGCGATGAACAATATTGCTGAATCCATGATGAATCTCCCGCCGGAGAACCGGGCGCGCCTGTCTTTGGTGACATTGCAGTTCGCTCAAAACCATATTGATCATATGGATTCCAAGAATCCGCATCTCAAACGCAATATCCTGAAAGGATGGATCAATAGCTATGGCCCATTTGTCCCGGGATTGCCTGTGGAGGATCCCAACCCAACGGAAAAATGGCAAATTTATGCCGAACAGATCAAAGAGATTATCGCGCCGGTCAACCAGCACGGTGAGGAGAGAAGTCTCGATGACCGGGCCCGGGATTTATACAATTTCCTGACGAATAACAGGGATGATTTTTCACAAGCCATGACCGCTAAGCCCCCGGAAGAAAATGGGCCAAACTAAAAAGATCGGGTATGCAAAACTCCGATTCGGTGCTATTCCTAAGGCATGCCAAGTTCCTTTAGCCGCTCCGACATCCCCAATCTCCTGACGTTGAGCAGGATTGTCGCCCTCCCGGCCATGGTCGCCTTGTTCTTTATTCCAAAAGCCTGGGCCGCATGGGCCATTCTGGCCATCTATGCACCCGCCGCAGCCACGGATTACCTCGACGGCTATCTGGCCCGCTCGATGCGTGTAACATCCCCGATCGGCAAATTCCTGGACCCGATTTCAGACAAGATTTTTGTCGGCGCTTTGCTGTTTATGCTGGCCGCCGTTCACCGTCTGGAAGGCATCTGGGTGATCCCAGCCTTGCTTATCCTGATGCGTGAGATTTTCATTGCTGGCTTACGCGAATATCTGGGACCTTTGAATATCCAGGTGCCTGTGTCCAACCTGGCCAAATGGAAAACAGGCGTCCAGATGACGGCCATCGGTTTTCTGATTGTCGGCCCATATGCACCGGAATGGATTCCATCCTTATGGATCGGACAGATTGGTTTGCTGGTGGCCATGGTTCTCGCGCTTAAAACCGGCTGGGACTATACCAAAGTCGCCATGCCGCATATCACACGCTGATTTTATTTCTTTAGCTTTTTCGCTTTGCTGACGCGGTCACGGTCGCGTCTGAGCTGATGCCATTGCCGTGCGTTCTTTTCATGCTCGGCCAATGTACGGGCAAAGATATGGCCGCCTTTGCCGTCTGCCACGAAATACAGATATTCATTCTGTTCTGGATGCAAGGTTGCTTCGATGGACGCCTTGCCTGGATTGGCAATCGGGGTCGGTGGCAGGCCCGCATTCTTATAGGTGTTATACGGGGAATCCATTTCCAGATATTTGCCCCATAAACGCTTGCCCTGCATATGGCCCAGACCGTCCGTCACGGCATAAACAACCGTCGGGTCAGCCTGTAACGGCATGCCGATACGCAAACGATTGATATAGACACCCGCCACACGCGCACGTTCGGACGGCAGAGACGTTTCTTTCTCGACGATCGAGGCGAGGGTGAGGGCTTCTTTCAAAGTGGTGAAGGGCAGGTTCGGATCGCGGCCATCCCACAAACTATCCGTGACTTTCGTCATTGCATTCTGCATGCGTTTGATAATTGCCAGGCGAGCCTCATCACGCTCGAAATTATAAGTCTCCGGCAGGATCGATCCTTCGGGCGGCAGCAAGCCCGTATCGCCGGTCAGCAATTCCTGTTGGTTGAGCAGGGCAACAGCCTGTTTGACCGTCAATCCCTCCGGCAGGGTAAAACTATGAACCACTGTCTTGCCGCTACGCAGTAAATCAAAGACCTGCCACAGGGATGCTTTGGCCGGGATGCTGTATTCACCGGCTTTGATCGTTGCGGGACCGGATGGATAAAACGGCCAGCGCACGGCGCTGTAAAACAGCCAGTCATGTTTGATGATCTGCGCCTCGCGCAATTGCCGCGCAATGGCCATGCCCGTCGCACCCTTTGGCACGATGAAGGTCTGCCCGACCACAAAATTGGCAGGACTGTGCAATTGCTTATCAACCCACCAGCTGATCCCGGCAAAAGCCACGACCATAGGCAGACACAGGATAAAAAAGGCGATCAGTGTTTTTTTCATGGCGACTATCCGCTTCTCGATTCTAACTTAACGCATTACCCAAGCAAAACCAGCCTGTAAAAACAGGCTGGAAGAATAATGAGAGATAATCGGAAAAGGCCTTAACCTTCGTATGCTTTGAAGATCAGGGAAGCATTTGTCCCGCCGAAACCAAACGAGTTGGACAGGGCGACTTTGACTTTCTTCTCTTTGGCGACTTTTGGCACCAGATCGATACCCAGGCAGGATTCGCTCGGATTTTCCAAATTCAGGGTCGGTGGCAGGATGCCTGTATTGATCGCCTGGATGGAATAGATCGCTTCAACCGCACCAGCAGCACCCAGCAAGTGACCGATGGCCGACTTGGTGGAAGACATGGAGGCTGTGCTTACAGCATCGCCCAGCATGCGCTTGATTGCACCGACTTCGATTTCGTCACCAACCGGTGTGGATGTGCCGTGAGCATTGATATAACCAATATCCGCCGATGTCAGACCGGCGCTCTTCAGAGCCGCTGTCATGGCGCGATAACCGCCATTGCCATCGGGTGGCGGGGATGTGATGTGATGGGCGTCACCGGACAGGCCATAGCCAACCACTTCGGCATAAATCTTGGCGCCACGTTTCTTGGCGTGTTCCAGTTCTTCGAGAACCACAACGCCGGCGCCTTCACCAATGACAAAACCGTCACGATCCTGGTCAAACGGGCGGGATGCTTTTTCCGGCGTATCGTTGAAACCAGTCGACAAGGCGCGCAGGGCGGCAAAACCACCAACACCCAGACGATTGACGGCGGCTTCGGTACCACCGGCCACCATGACATCGGCATCGCCGTATTTGATCAGGCGCATCGCATCGCCAATCGCATGTGCACCAGTTGAGCAGGCGGTGACCACAGCGTGGTTCGGACCTTTGAAGCCGTGCTGGATGGATACCTGGCCGGAGACCAGATTAATCAGGCTGGCAGGAATAAAGAAGGGGGAGATACGGCGCGGGCCTTTTTCAGCCATCAGCAATGCCGTCTCATAAATTTCGTTGAGACCACCGATACCCGAACCGATCATGACACCGGTGCGGAACTGGTCTTCTTCCGTTTGGGCGACCCAGCCACTATCCTTGATGGCCTGCGTTGCCGCAGCCATACCCAACAGGATAAAGCGGTCGATTTTTTTCTGCTCTTTCGGCTCAACAAAATCGGTCGGATTGAAGGTCCCGTTTGAGCCATCGCCCATCGGTACTTCACCGGCAACCTTGCTGGCAATATCCGTAGTATCAAAGGATGTCACAGCACGAATGCCGCTCTTGCCTTCGATGATTTGTTTCCAATTGTGATCAACGCCGACACCCAGAGGTGACAGCATGCCCATACCTGTGACAACAACGCGACGCATGATATCTATCGTATTTTGTGTAATGAAATACCAAGAAGGAAAAGCGCCGTCATGAGATCACAACGGCGCTTTTAACCGATTACTTGGCAGCTTGCTCGATGTAGCTGACAGCATCTTGTACTGTCATGATTTTTTCAGCGGCATCATCTGGAATTTCGATACCGAATTCTTCTTCGAAAGCCATCACCAGTTCAACGGTGTCCAGGCTGTCTGCGCCCAGATCATCCATAAAGCTGGCTTCTGCTGTTACTTTGGCATCTTCAACGTCCAGGTGCTCGATCACGATTTTCTTGACGCGGGCTGCTACATCACTCATGGGTTTTCCTCATACTTTGTGAATAAAATTACCGGATGAACCAAATATTAGCCTAATTTATCCGGTAACGAAACTGTCTGTTCTTGCGGCAACATCGGTAAAAGACGTGGCCGCAGGCCCATCTTTCTGCCGATTGTAATGCATAAAGTCAAGTGTTGGCCAAAGCCGTCAAAATGTCAATATGCACCAAAGCCTTAAATCATCGCCATCCCGCCATTGACGTGAATCGTCTGGCCGGTGACATAAGCTGCTTCGCCCGAGGCCAGGAAGACGGCCGCAGACGCGATATCATCCGGGGAGCCCATGGCACCCGCCGGGATATTGCCCAATATCTTGCCGCGCTGGTCGTCATTCAGGGCATCGGTCATCGCGGTGGCGATAAAGCCCGGTGCAATACAGTTTACCGTAATACCACGGCTGGCGACTTCCATCGCCAGGGACTTGCTCATGCCGATCAGGCCAGCCTTGGAGGCCACATAATTGGCCTGGCCCGGATTGCCGGTGACGCCGACGACGGAGGTGATGTTGATGATACGGCCGAAACGCTGTTTCATCATGCCTTTCAGCACAGTGCGGGACAGGCGGAAATTGGCCGTCAGGTTGACATCGATGACCTGTTGCCAGTCTTCATCCTTCATGCGCATGGCCAGACCGTCTTTGGTCAGGCCTGCATTATTGACCAGAATATCCAGACCACCCATGGCGGCTTCGGACGCGGCAACAACCTGTTCAGCGGCTTCGGCCGAAGACAGATCGCCGGTAACGACATGGGCGCGTGGACCCAAAGATGCGGCCAGCTTGTCCAGTGCCTCTTTATTACGACCCGCCAAGGTGACAATGGCACCTTGCTTATAGAATGCCTGGGCGATGGACTGACCGATACCGCCGGATGCGCCGGTGATCAGAGCGCGTTTACCTTCAAGAGAAAACATATTAAACCTCTACTTTAAATGTTATGCTTTAAGTTGCTCAAGTACTGCTTCAATATCATTTGGAGTGTTGATATTGAGACAGGTCGCATCGCCATTGATGCGTTTATTCAGGCCCGACAGAACTTTGCCGGCACCGACTTCAACATAGGTGTTGAAGCCTTTTTGGCTCATATTCTGGATGGTTTCGCGCCAGCGGACCGGCTGGGTTACTTGTTCGACCAGAAGCTGTTTCAGGCGGGCTGGCTCACTCTCGGCTTCTGTCGTGACGTTGGCATAGATCGGCAGGATCGGGGCCTGCATATCGGTCTTGGCCAGGGCTTCGGCCATCGCATCGGCGGCTGGCTGCATCAAAGGACAATGGAACGGTGCGCTGACCGGCAACAGAACGGCACGCTTGGCACCAAGCGCGGAGGCCTGGGCGACAGCCGCTTCAACAGCGGATTTATGGCCGGAGATCACAACCTGGCCCGGGCAGTTATCATTGGCGGTCACCACCAGCGCATCGGCTGTGGACAGGCTGTTGCACAGTGGCTGTAACTGCTCGAAATCCAGACCCAAAACCGCGGCCATGGCACCCTGACCTGCAGGCACGGCTTGCTGCATGGCGTTGCCACGGATGCGGAGCAGGCGGGCTGTATCGGCCACGGTCAGGCTGCGCACGGCGGCATGTGCGGCATATTCACCCAAAGAATGACCCGCGACAGCCTTGGCCGTCTGTTCCAGGTCGAAACCGAAATGCTCTTCCAATGTGCGCAGGATCGCCATCGACACAGCCATCAAAGCTGGCTGGGTGTTGGCGGTCATATTGAGGTCTTCGGCATTGCCCGCAAAGATCATCTCGCTGAGCTTTTGCCCCAGCGCTTCATCGACTTCCTGGAACACAGCTTTGGCAGCCGGGAAGGTGTCGTTGAAATCTTTGCCCATACCGATGGACTGGCTACCCTGACCGGGAAAAACAAACGCAATAGACATTATACATAATCCACAAGTGAGTGATTGTGCATTTGCAACTGAATGAACAACCAAATACACAACTAAATTGAGTTGTAAAACTCGCAAGGCAGGGCCGGAGAGTCAAGTCGCTCCACCATATGCCTCAGAAAGCACTGAATTTCCTTGAAAATGACATAAAACAAATTAAACTGATGGGGGGTAACAGATAACGGAATGACCGATGCGTAACCGGCGGGAAGAAGACCAGCGCTATATCCATGACAGGATGATCAGCCTTGTCAAAAGCAACTGGTATGACATCACCGGCCAATTTCCGGTTGAGGATATTTCACGTCTGGGCAAATCCTATCCTTTTTTTGGCGATTCAATCCTGATGTGCCTAAAGGAAGACGCCATGTACCGTAACGGA
>DASWYT010000069.1:0-2793 GCA_036404835.1 Alphaproteobacteria bacterium
CTCATTGGTTGGAATAATCTCAGGCAGTGAGCCAAAATTTTCCTGATAGGCATCTTTAATGAAATCAAAAACAGATGTGTTTTCGTCTTTCATAGTCCAAGTCCTCTCACATTTATTTTTCCTTGCTCGGATAATGCAGCATCAAAGCCATATTCACTTCTTTCAACGCCATCTGCATCACGCGCGAATGCTTGTGCAATAGCATTATCCACAGGTGTCGTGTTGTCTGCAGTTATTTCTTGTGGGTTATTCTCATTGTCCATTTCGGCCAGAGTGTTTGCTGCTTCTTGAAATGTTTCAAAACATTGTACGGTTTTTGTTGGGGTCACAGAGATTCCTCCTGTTTATTGTCTGATCGGTATATACCATAATTGATGAAGCTTTTTGGAGTCAAGTAGTTTTGCAGCTTGACCCATTTGGGTTGCAGGATAAGGTGAAGGGAATAATTCTTTCATTCAATCATAGGTATAGAAATGAAAAGTTTTCTGATTTCCCTGATCACCGCTCTCGTAACAGCCTTGCTGGTGATGCAGTTTGCCGGGCATGACAGCGGCGCCAAAGCGGAAAGCAAGATGAACCGTGCCTATGAGCGTGTGATGAAAACCCGCACGCTGCGTTGCGCCTATGCGATGTGGCCGCCGCAGACCTTTGTCAAAGATCCGAATAACGGCACATTCAGCGGCTTCGTTCCGGCCTATCTGGAGATCATGGCGAAGAACCTCAATCTGAAAATCGAATATACCGAAGAAACCGGTTATGGCGCGCAGGTAATCGAAGGTCTGAAAGCCGGACGTTTCGATGCGTTCTGCACCGGCATGAACCAGAATGCACAACGCGGCCAGCATGTGCTGTTCACCAACCCGATCTTCTATAATCCGATCTATGCCTATGTCCGTACCGATGATCATCGTTTCGACAAGGATTGGAGCATCGCCAACGCTCCGCAATACACGCTGTCCATCATGGATGGCGAAGGCACGGATGCGATTGCCAAGAATAACATGCCGAAAGCAAAAACATTCGCCCTGCCGCAGAATTCCGAAATGTCCCTGTTGTACTCTAATGTCGCACAAGGCAAAGCGGATATCATCTTCTCTGACGTGCCACAGGCCGAAGGCTTTATGCAGAATAATCCGGGCAAGTTACGCCGTGCCAATGACAAGGAAATCATTACTTATACAATCGGTATGGCCGTCGATAATAACGAACCGAAACTCCAGGCGATGCTGAACACGGCCTTGCTGGACTTGCAGGCTGCCGGTCACGTTAAACGCGCGATTGCCGAATATGGCGCATCCGACGGTGCGAAAACACCTGGCTTCTTTTACGCACAATAATCATGGCGCAGGAAATCGAAATCCTCGTTGAGCTGCATGACCCGGTCGGGGTTGCACTGGATAGGCTGGATGATTTCCTGTTCAAAGGGCTGAAAGAAACGCACGATGTTTATTATACCGACCCGTTGCGCGACTATCTGCAATGGGATGGTAAGTTTTTCAAGGATTCACTGCGTATCCGTGAACAGGGTGGCAAGTCATCGCTGAATTACAAGATCAATCATCATAAAGACGGTAAATGGTTCTATGCCGATGAATTCGAGACGGAGATCGGCGATGCCGAACAAGTCAAGCAGATCATCACCCGCATGGGATTGCAGGAACTGGTCACAGTCCATACGAAGCGCTACGTCTTTATTGCACCGCTTTACGAGATCACCATCGATGATGTGCAGGATCTGGGTGTTTATATGGAAGTGGAATATAAAGGCGATCCCGACCCGGCGCAGAGTGTCGAAGACATCAAATCTGCCCTTATGGCCTTCATGCAAAGCCTCGGCCTGAATATCGGTCCAGAATCGACACACGGCAAACCGGAACTGATGTTGCTGCGGGCCGCCGGATAAAATTAATCCCTTCTTAAAATAATGCAATTTATCAGATGTTTACCTGTGATTGATACAGTAAGTAAAGAATTCTTACGCAGGGTGATTCTATGGACGACAGAGCAGGGGTAACGTATCTCGATACAGCAACGACCTTTAAGGTCATTTCTCCTGTTGAGCAGAATGATGCGCTGTCATTCAGTCGGGCTGCCAAAAAGCATGTTGGCGACTTAAACCGTAGCAGATCCAGCTCAGCCGAGTGGAACCAGGATGCTTATTTAAAAAGCATTGCCTCGAAAACGAGATCGCTCGTCTTTTTCAACAACTGACTTAAAGACAATTATAAAAAAAGGTCGCGGTATAAACCACGGCCTTTATCAATTCTGATATCTGAAAATTACTCAGCAGCCAGACGGTAATTCTGGGTCAGGGACAGGTAATCAGTCAGCTGATCCTGGAAAGATTCTTCGTGGCCCTGATAGAAATGGTTGGCACCTTCGACAACGCGGTAATCGATGGCGGTGCGGCCGCGCTGTTCACGCAGACGCTTGACCAGGGATGATACAGCCGGTTCGTGAACGATCTTATCCGTATCGCCCTGAACGACCAGGCCGCCGCATGGGCATGGGGCCAGGAAAGAGAAATCATACATATTGGCTGGTGGGGAAATAGCGACGAAGCCGCTCAGTTCCGGACGGCGCATCAGAACCTGCATCGCAATCCAGGAACCGAATGAGAAACCGGCCACCCACATCTGGGATGGGGATTTGTGCATCGTCTGCATCCATTCAAGAGCCGCAATCGCATCGCTGGTCTCGCCCACGCCATCATCATAACGGCCCTGGGATTTGCCAACGCCACGGAAATTGAAACGCAATGTCGCGAAACCGTTTGCCATGAAAGACTGGTTC
>DASWYT010000070.1:0-5685 GCA_036404835.1 Alphaproteobacteria bacterium
GATGGAAATTCTTTAATGCAGATTACAACCAGCATGAACACAGATCGAGCCATTTGATTTGCACAGCTCTTTCACCGTTAAAATGACCGGGTGATTGTTTATCATTAACCAGATGCAAAACCAAAGTGGCGACTGCAAAAGTCATGTTATATTTTAATCCAAGGATAGCGATAGGAGAGTTAACATGACCGACACAAATCAACAGGATCAGCCAAACGGTTTTTTACGCTTGCCACAGATTTTACAACTGATCCCTGTCAGTAAATCGACATGGTGGAATGGTTGTAAAAGTGGGAAGTTTCCAACACCCTATAAGTTGGCACCAAGGATCACCGCTTGGAAAGCAATTGATGTTCAAGGCTGTATAGATAAGTTTGAAAGTAAATAGCCATAAATGCGCTATGCAGACTGGCCTGCAGGCTTGCCTCACAAGCATGAAGCCTGAAGGCCGGTCGTCTTTCGGTAATGATTATCCAATAAGAAAAAAAAGAGCTTATGCCTTGCTATCGGTTTTAACCATCGCAGCTTTATCGAGTAAATCAGCATAAGCCTGCATCATCTTTTTCCGTTCCGGCAGATATTCCGCCCGGTTATACGCGGCTCTGATTTTATCGTTATCCTCGTGTGCTAGTTGCCGTTCGATGACATCGGGTTGATACCCCTTCTCATTGAGAATCGTGCTGGCGAGTGAACGGAAGCCATGTCCCGTCATTTTGTTTTGATAGCCCATACGCCGCAGAGCCATCAAGATTGCGCCGTTGCTAATATGCTTGCTCTTGCTAGCACCACTGTGAAACACATGCTCCCTGTGCCCTGTCAGTGGCTGGATGCTCTTTAAAATTATAATAGCCTGTTTGGCTAATGGTACCACATGCGGTCGTTTCATTTTCATCCGCTCGGCTGGTATATGCCATTCTCGCTTTTTCCAGTCGATTTCCGCCCATTTGGCGCCAATCAGCTCACCGGTGCGCACAAAGGTCAGTGCCAGAAGTTGCATCGCTGCAACGGTCAAGGTATCGCCTGTATAAACCCGCATCGCCTTGATCAGGTCAGGCAATGCATTGGGGTGGATACAGGCATGATGCTTTTCTTTGACGGATGGCAGGATATCACGCAGGTCAGCCGCAGGGTTATGTGGGCATAGTCCGCGCTGAGCCGCATAGCGAAAAATCTGGCTCATCATCTGTTTCATGCGCTTGGCGGTTTCAATCGTGCCTTTCTGGCCGATCTTTTCAACTACCTTCACCACATCAGGAATAGTAATCTCACTGATAGGCAATGCACCGATCAGCGGAAACACATTTTGTTCCAGGCGTAGTTTGCATTGTTTGCGGTATTTTTCATTGAGGCCTTTTTGCTTAACCTCTAACCATTGCCCCGCCACCGCTGAAAAAGTGTTCTCGCCAGCGCTCATCCGGCGCAGTTTTTCGGCTTTTTTCTCACGGGTGGGATGTTTGCCAGCCTGAACCAATTTACGGGCATCGTCACGACGATGACGCGCTTCGGCAAGCGATACGTCAGGATAGCGGCCTAAGGCGAGCATTTGGGGTTTTTCGTTGAAATAATAGCGCCAGCGCCAATGTTTGCGCCCATTCGGCGTGACTTCAATACTCAAACTGCCACTATCGGCGACGCGATAGAGCTTGTCTCTGGGTTTTAAAGCTTTAATGGCGAGATCGGTCAGAGGCATGGTATCTACCCCGTATTCTACTCATATCTACTCAGGATTGCAATAAGTTTCGTTAGACACTTCGAAACACACAATGCTATTTAATACGCTGAAATTACAATGAAAATTAATAACGGGTAATTTTGAAAAAGAAAGAAATGGCTCCTCGAGCAGGATTCGAACCTGCGACCAATCGATTAACAGTCGATTGCTCTACCGCTGAGCTATCGAGGAACAGCAAAGTGGGCCAAAACTTAATCGGACCCAGGCATTTTGTCAACCAGGAAACTGTTAAATTCCCTGATTTAAGCCACCCGAAAGAAAGGAATTGGAGGCACGAGCCGGAATCGAACCGGCGTACGAGGTTTTGCAGACCTCTGCCTGACCACTCGGCCACCGCGCCCCATATACCCTTTCAGGCAGGCCCCACACGATAAGCACCCATCCGGGCAGCGTCAAGGCATTTTAAGGGTTTGGGAGCTCTTCATCAGTGGTTTTTGCCTTATTTTTGCCAGTGGCACGGCCAGCCGGCTGTTCGGCTTTCATCCGTTTCGACAGATCCCGGATAAAGCCTGTAAAATCAGCCATATCGCGGAAATCGCGGTAAACGCTCGCATAACGGATATACCCCACTTTATCGAGCGTATAGAGGGCATTCATGGCCCGTGTACCGATCTGCTCCGACGTGATTTCATTCTCACCCAGCAGCTCCAGCTGGCGTACGATCGAGCTTGTCGCACGTTCGATTTGTTCCTCGGTGACCGGGCGCTTACGCATCGCCAGCGTCATGGAATGCTGGAGTTTATCGCGGTCGAAAACTTCTGTGCGGTTGTCCGATTTACGGACAGTCATTTCACGCAGCTGGATACGCTCAAAGGAGGTAAAACGCGCACCACAGGACGGGCATTGGCGGCGGCGGCGGATCGAGGCCCCCTCCTCGGTCGAGCGGGAATCTTTAACCTGTGTTTCTTCAAAACCGCAAAATGGACAGCGCATGACGGAAAATTTATCCCCTAGAATTTTGATTTTGCACTATTTTTGTCTATAATGCGGCTAATCTTACCACATGGCAACCCACCCCGCCACAGGACCAGAACATGAAGAAATACCTTAAAGCACTTTACGAATCATTCGGCCAGGTGCGTTTTTACCATGAGGCCATCTATCAATGGACGGGAAGCGCCCTTGCCTATTTACTCGTTTTGGCAACGCTGGTGAGCATCGCTCTTGCCGTGCAACTAACCATCACCATTCAGACATTCAACCAGCAGGAACTGCCGCATCTCCTGCAGCAATGGCCGAAAATCACCTTGCAGGAGGGTGAAGTCATCATGACCGTGCCCCAGCCTTACAAGATTACTTCCAGAAGCGGCACCACTCTCATTTATATCGATACGACAAAAAATGAAACCGAGCTGGGTAAGGAAAAAGCGGCTTTATTGGTGGGTAAAGATTTCGTCCTGAATAAAAGATCCGACAATAATGTTCAAAAAACGGATTTGAGTAAATTCAAAAGCACGACCTATGTGATGGACCGCGCAAAAATAGAGAATTTCTTTACCTCCTTTACCTATGCGCCTTTTATTGCGTTGCCTATCATCCTGTGCGGCCAATGGCTGATGCTTCTGGCGATGACCATTGTGGCAGGCACATTATCGTATGTGGTAACAGCTTATATGAAGGAAGAATTTGATTTTGAAACCCGCATGCGGATCGGTGCCGTAGCGCTGACGCCACCTTTCATCATCAACCAGCTTCTCCATATCTTCACCACCTATTCCATGGGTGTCTGGATTACACTGATTCTGTGGTTGCTGCATATGTATGTTATCATTCTGGGGGCCCGTGCCTATCAGAGTAAGCTGGATGTAACGGCCTAGTGGCCCTGCAAAATATCACGGATAAACAGCTTTTCCCAGTCCTGACCGGCTGGCGGTTACCCCTGGCTTTATGGGTGTTGTTCTATCACCTGAATGCCATCCTGTATGATTTGTTCCAGCCGCCGCTGATCGTAATGGATATTCTGCAACGCGGTTATTTTGCCGTCGATGTTTTTTTCACCATCAGCGGCCTGGTGATTGCGCATCATTACGGCGCAATACTCGGGAAATTTCAGAAGCGTGATTATTTGCATTTCCTGTGGCTGCGGCTGGCACGGGTTTATCCGCTTCATCTGACGATCCTGCTGGCGCTGGCGATGATGGTCATTCTTGCACCTGTTCTCGATTATCGCATCAACCAACCGCAGGATTACAGCCTGCCGCTGTTCATCGCCAATCTGGCTTTGGTACAGGCCTGGTCCATTCCGGACGATCTCGATTGGAATCATCCGGCCTGGGCGATCAGTGCCGAATGGTTCGCTTACCTGGCCAGCCCGTTTCTGTTCCGGATCTTAAACAGAAACTGGTCGCGTTCATTTTATCTGTTGCTGGGACTGGCGGCCCTGGCTCTGCCTGTCATCATCCGTTACGCCACGCAACAAGAACATGGCACCTTTGCGCTTTATCGTGTGATTGGTGATTTTACGGCCGGCATCTGTCTGTATCATATTCTGCCGGTATCCTGGCGCCTACTGCAGAAACCGGGATTTTTGTTGAATCGTGCATGGCTCTATGGCGGGCAGATCAGCTATGCGCTTTATATGGTACAATATCCGGTCTTGCTGGTGATGCGTAAAGTCTGGCCGCATCAGCACATTATGCATGACACATTGCTGATACGTTTATTATACATGGTTATCCTGATCACACTGGTCGTGAGCACGGCCATCTTGTGTTATCACCTGATCGAAGAGCCGGCCCGCCGTTATTTACGGCAACGCAATCCGTTTAAACGTTGAAACGGAACAGCATGATGTCGCCATCCTGAGTGACATACTCTTTGCCTTCCGAACGCATCTTGCCGTTTTCTTTTGCGCCTTGCTCACCTTTGAATGACACATAGTCATTATAGGCAATCGTCTCGGCACGGATAAAACCGCGTTCGAAATCGCTGTGGATCGCACCGGCCGCTTCAGGAGCCTTGGCACCGCGACGCACGGTCCAGGCACGTGCTTCTTTCGGACCGACTGTGAAGAAGGTAATCAAATTCAACAAACCGTAACCGGCACGAATCACACGGTTCAGGCCCGGTTCTTCCAGATTGAGACCGGCCAGGAATTCCTGTTGCGTCTCGGCATCCAATTGGGCGATTTCCTGCTCGATGGAGGCACTGATCAGAACGACATCGGCGCCTTCGGCTTTGGCTTTCTCGCGCATGCGTTCGGTCATCGCATTGCCTGTGGCGGCATCATCTTCGGTGACGTTACAGACATAGAGCTGCGGCTTGGACGTCATCAGCTGGAATGTCTTCATCACAGCCTTATCTTCATCATTTAATTGCAGCGAACGGGCCGGCGCTCCGGTTGCCAGATGGGGCAAAAGTTTCTCCAGCACAACCAGCTCGGCTTTTGCGGTCGGGTCATTGCTGCGGGCTTTTTTCTGGACGTTCTGGATGCGTTTTTCAACAGCATCATAATCCGCCATCACCAGCTCGGTTTCGATGATCTCGGCATCACGCACCGGGTCGATGGACCCTTCGACATGGGTGATATCCGTATTTTCAAAGCAACGGACCACATGCAAAATCGCATCGACCTGGCGGATATTACCCAGGAACTGGTTGCCCAGACCTTCACCGCGGGATGCGCCTTTGACCAGACCGGCAATATCGACGAACTCCATCTGGGTCGGAACAATGGTAGCAGATTTACCGATCTCGGAAATCGTTTGCAGGCGCGGGTCCGGAATGGCCACACGGCCGATATTCGGTTCGATCGTGCAGAACGGGAAGTTTGCCGCCTGCGCCGCCTGTGTTGCGGTCAGTGCATTAAATAAAGTCGATTTACCAACATTCGGCAGGCCAACAATGCCACAATTAAAACCCATTTTATTCTCCCTTTTTACCGTCTGCCGGTGGTGTCAGTTTTTTAATCAAATCATTCGGCTTGCCATTAAGCATCATGCCAAAATTCTCAG
>DASWYT010000071.1:0-1778 GCA_036404835.1 Alphaproteobacteria bacterium
GGATATCAAGACGGCGAATAAAGTTGTCGAACTTATTTTAAAGAATGCGTCGATTGCCGTCACCGGTATCTGGCAGGCGGATGATGATGGTGTCCTCAATCCGGCCAATATCAAATTGACACCGGGAACGATCATCCCGAAAGCCGTCGGTTCCTCGGGCCTGACACCGCTGAAGATGCCGGGCAGTTTCGATGTATCGCAATTGGTGCTGGACGATCTGCGCGCCCGGATCAAACAATCGCTGCTGGCCGACCGTCTATCATCGGTGAATGACAAGCGCATGACTGCCACCGAAATTCTCGAACGCAGCGCCGATGCGGCGCGTCTGCTCGGGGCCGTATATGGCCGTTTGCAGGGTGAGTTGCTGATGCCGCTGGTCGAACGGGCGCTCTCGATCCTGCAGCGTCGCGGGATTATTCCGTCCTTCCTGCTGGATGGCCAGGAATTTTCCGTCGATTTCATCTCGCCGCTGGCCCGGGCACAAAACCAGGCTGATGTGCAGGCCACATTGGCATGGCTCAACACGGCGCAGCAATTCGGCCCGGCCGCCGCGGCCACTATCGATGTGCCGAAGACACTGGCTTGGCTCGGTCAACAGCTTGGCGTGCCGCCGCACCTGATGGCCCATCCGCTTTCCACCACACCTGTCACCCTTACGGAGTAACCACGCATGAAATCGCTCGCTCTCTTCAAGAATAAACGTCTGGCTCTGGGCAAGTTCCTCAACGGACCCCTGCCAAAGGACGATCTGGCGCGCGCCTATGCACGTTGTTTCAATAGCCGTGACGGGCAGATGGTGCTGGAGCATCTGCACCAGATCACAGTCTTTCGCATCACCGATCCGCTGATCGATCCGGCGGCGTTGCGGCAATTGGAGGGACAGCGCCAGCTCGTGCTGTTCGTCTGCCAGCAAATGGCGAAAGGACAAAAGAATTAACCATGACCAAAAGGGGGAGACATGACGATCAACCAGGCCAAACGCATCAATGACATGCTGCGTTCTTTTCTTTCACACCTCTACTATGATAATGGAGACCTGATATGCAGGAAGACAATCTCTTGACCACCGACGCGCCAAACGATGCCCCTGTGGATCAAAAAGCCAAACCGAATGTCCCGGATAAATTCTGGGACAAGGACCGCCAGGAAATCCGCGTCGATTCGCTGTTGAAATCCTATCTGGAACTGGAGAAGAAACTCTCCGCCGACAAGAAAAAAACCGTGCCGGAAACCCCGCGCGATTACCAGGTCAAGCTGGATCACGATCTGTTCACGGCGGATGATGAGATCAATGAACGGTTGCACGAAGCCGGGTTTACCGATACCCAGGTGCAGCTTGTCTATGATCTGGCCGCCGAGAAAATGGTGCCGCTGATCATCGAGCTGGCCCGCGATTTCGAGGCGGACCGCGAGATGGAGAAACTGGTGAAGACCTTTGGCGGTGCCGAGAAATGGGCTGCTGTTTCCAAACAACTCCTGGCATTCGGCCAGCGTCACTTACCGGCGGATGTACTGACGGGACTGGCCGGATCATATGAAGGTGTGATGGCGTTATACCGTCTGATGCAGGCGGGCAAGCCGCTCAATCGGCAGGATGCAAAAGGCGGCGGCGATGCACTCAACGAACAGGGTTTGAAGAAGATGATGCAGGATCCGAAATACTGGCGCGACAAGGATTCCGACATCGTGCAAAAAGTCACAACAGGATTTAAGCAAATTTTTAACAATTAAATGTCAAAAATAAAATAGAAGGTCACAGAGAGGTTTCTATACCGCCC
>DASWYT010000072.1:0-4423 GCA_036404835.1 Alphaproteobacteria bacterium
CGTTTCGCGTTCCCTGGCCACCACCGTTATCCTGCTGGTTTTCGTGTTCATCATGATTGGCATCATCCTGAGCCTGAGCCCGGTGATTTCCCGCCAGATCGGTGATTTCATCAAAGATGTCCCGCTTTATTACGAACATGCCCGCCAGACGATCCAGCCTTATATCACGGACGCGATGGCCCGTCTGAATGATGATCAGGTCGAACAGATCAAGCAGGCTGCCGGCAATAATGTCGGCAATGTCATCCAAAGCGCCCAGAACGTCCTGCTGGGTGTCTGGGATGGTGGCATGGCGGTGATCGATATCATCACCTTCCTGGTGATTACACCGGTGGTTGCTTTCTATTGCCTGCGTGACTGGCCGATCATTACACGCCGTATCGATACGCTGTGGCCGCGTGATAATGCCGCCACCATGCGTCTGATCTTACGGGAGTTCGACCAGCGTCTGGCCGGTTTCCTGCGCGGCCAGCTTTTAGTGTGTTTATGCCTGGGAACATTTTATGCTGTCGGCCTCAGCCTGATCGGCGTGAAATTCGGTCTGGCGATTGGTTTCATCGCCGGTATCTTGTCCTTCATTCCGTATATCGGTTCGACCTTCGGCCTGTTTTCCAGTGTCGGTATCGCACTGGCGCAAACACATGATTACAAACTGCCCCTGATGGCACTGGCTATCTTCGCCGTCGGCCAGTTTATCGAAGGGAACTTTCTCACGCCGAAACTGGTTGGGGAACGGATCGGCCTGCATGCTGTCTGGGTGATTTTCGCCTTGCTGGCCGGCGGTAAATTATTCGGCTTTACCGGCCTGTTGCTGGCTGTCCCGGTGGCCGCGATGGTCGGCGTTCTCGTCCGTCATTCGTTGCGCTGGTACGAAAACAGCGAAATGTATAATGGCGGCAATATCATTATCGAGTAATCGTTCATGACCAACCCTAAACCACCCGTCACGCGGCAAGGGGCTTTTGCCTTTGACTGGCCCGAAGCCATGGAACCGGACAATTTCATTGTCTCGCAAAGCAATCGCCTGGCTTATGATTATGTGACAAAGCCGCAGGATTGGCCGGCAACCTGCCTGCTTATCCAGGGGCCGACAGCTTCGGGTAAAACCCATCTGGCGCAGATTTTTACCGCCGTGACCGGTGCTGCGCAATTGAACGCCGCCAATCTCGGACAGCCGCACTGGCAACGCCACCGTGCTTATGTGGTCGATAATGTGGATCAGTTTATCGGCCAGAATCTAGCGCATGAAGAAGCGTTATTCCATCTCTATAACGCGGCCAAATCGAATAATGACCGGTTATTGCTGTTGTCGACGCAATATCCCGGTTACCTGAATTTCCTGTTGCCGGATCTGAAATCGCGCCTGCTGGCCAGCCCGCAAGCCACGCTGGACATGCCTGATGAAAGCCTGCTCAAAACGCTCTACGTGAAATTATTCGCTGACCGCCAACTGGCGGTCAAACCGGATGTGATTGAATATATCATCAAGCGCACGGCACGTTCGTTCGATGCCGTGCAAAATCTGGTGCAACAGCTCGATCAATGGGCTTTGGCGACGAACAAGCCCATCACGATTCCGGTTGTCAGTAAATTCCTGCAGGACCAGGAAAAACCAGCCGACGAAAACCAGTCTTAACGTTGTGTGTTTACCAGGTTGATGAAGAGCTGCAGGACATTTTCCTGCGCATCCGGGTTCTTGATCTGACGGTACAAATCCAGCAGCTTTTGTTCCTGTTTGGACAGGCTGGAGGCTGGTGGAGCCGTATACGGATCATTCGCTTCGGCCATGCCGGTTGCTGCGAAATCATCCTGGATATAATCACCGAGAAAATTCTGAATGCTGAAATTGAAACGTTTGCACAGTTCGATCAGGCGAACGGCCGGCAGGCGGTCTTCGCCGGTTTCGTATTTTTGAACCTGTTGGGCGGAAATGCCCAATATCTGTGCCAGGCTTTGTAATGTGAGATCATGCTTTTTACGCAAAAAACGTAACTTCTGGCCGAGAATGGCATCCTGATCGGTGGCGCGACCTTTTTTATTAGCAATTGTTTGAACATTATTCATTTCAAAACCCTACCATAGTATGCAATTAGAGACAAATTTTTCTCAACCTGGAGTTAAGGAAAACAATCTTACAGGATAATTTCATTTTTAGCAATATAAAATCATAATCATTAACCAAATTATTATTAGATTACTGGGAAGGCTCTTTATTAATAGTCTTATTTTCTGCATAATGGCCTTATGAACGCACCAAACACCTTGCTAAACCAGTCTTTTGCCATTGCCGCCGACCATGGCGGTTTTGGCCTGAAACAGCATCTTCTGGACTATCTCAAATCAAAAAATATAAGTAATTTCATTGATTTAGGTACAGATTCCGACAAAAGTGTCCATTTCCCGGATTATGCGGGCAAAATGGTCGAGACAATCAAAAGCGGCAAGGCGCAGTGGGGCATCCTGATCTGTGGCACGGGCCTGGGGATGAGCATCGCCGCCAACCGCCATGCGGGTATCTATGCAGCTCTGTGCCATGATACGACTACGGCCCGTCTGGCCCGTCAGCATAACAACGCCAATATTTTAGCCATGGGTGGACGGATTCTCGGCCCGACTGTCGCTGAGGATATTGTCGAGACGTTCCTCCATACCGCTTTCCTGGGCGACCGCTACCAGGACCGGATCGGGATGATTGACCCGGGCTGCTAAACCGAAAGAAGACTGACATGCAAAACGCCGCTGTGAAAGATAAAACAATGTCCCAAAACCAGAACAAGCTTTTCACCCAGTCTATCGCCCAGACCGATCCCGAGATCGCCAAAGCCATCGAGCAGGAATTACAGCGCCAGCATTACCAGATCGAAATGATCGCCTCGGAAAACCTGACCTCCAACGCCGTGATGGCCGCGCAGGGATCCGTCATGACCAACAAATATGCCGAAGGCTATCCGGGCAAGCGTTATTATGGCGGTTGCGAGTATGTCGATGTGGCCGAGGAACTGGCGATCCAGCGTGCCTGTACCTTGTTCAATTGCGGCTTTGCCAACGTCCAGCCTAATTCCGGTTCCCAGGCCAACCAGGGTGTCTATCTCGCCTTGCTGCAACCGGGCGATACGATTTTGGGCATGAGCCTGAATTCCGGTGGTCACCTGACTCATGGCGCGGCCCCGAACATGTCCGGCAAATGGTTCAAGGCTGTCGGCTATGAAGTTGATCCGCAAACATACCTGATCGATTACGACGCGCTGGAAAAACTGGCGCTGGAACACAAGCCGAAAATGATCGTCGCCGGTGCATCCGCTTATCCACGCCAGATCGATTTCGCCCGCATGCGCCAAATCGCCGATAAGGTCGGCGCTTACTTGCTGGCTGACGTCGCCCATTATGCCGGTCTGATCGTTGCCGGTGCTTACCAAAGTCCGTTCCCGCATGCGCATGTGGTGACGACGACCACCCACAAGACATTGCGCGGCCCGCGTGGCGGCATGATCCTGACCGACGATGCCGATCTGGCGAAGAAAATCAATTCCGCCATCTTCCCGGGATTACAGGGCGGTCCGTTGATGCATGTCATCGCCGGTAAGGCCGTCGCGTTCCTGGAAGCGCTGCAGCCGGAATTCAAAACCTATGCGCAGAACGTGTTGAAAAACGCGCAAATCCTGGCGAAACATCTGATGGATAAAGGCATCAATGTCTTAAGCGGTGGGACGGATTGCCACATGATCCTGGTCGATCTGCGCGCGCAGGGCCTGACCGGCAAGCTGGTTTCCGACGAGCTGGATAAGATCGGCATTACCTGAAACAAGAACGCCGTGCCGTTCGATACGGAAAAACCGATGATCACCTCCGGTATCCGCCTGGGTTCCCCGGCACCGACGACGCGCGGCTTTACCGCAGATGATTTTGCCCAGATCGGTGAGATGATTGGTGACTTCATCCTGGAACTGCAAAAAGAGCAGGGACCGCTGGCGGATGAACGCAACCAGGCCTATCGCCAGAAGATCATGGCGTTGTGCGATCAATATCCGATTTATCCAAGCGCTTTCGCGCAGAATTAATCTTCACGCCAGATGAGGGATACGTTGCGCATATTTTCATGCGCGGCATCATGCTGGCGATAGCGGTAACTGTAATAATGTTCCGCCTGGTCGAGCGTGCAGGTTTCATCCGCTTCAATTGCCGTGACGCCTGCTTCCTGAAGCTGGGCGATAATCATACCGGCATTATCGAATAATATCTTGCCATCCTCATGCGGATGGTCGGTCAGGAATTCCGTATGGCCGACTGTCTGTTTGAACATGTCGTAAATCTCCGGTGCTTCCCGGCCGATCTTCAGATTATGTTTCTGCAGGCAAGGGCCGATCTGTGCCTTGATCCGGTTTGTGTCGGCGCCTTTTAAAACCATCGCCGCAATCGTCGGCGC
>DASWYT010000073.1:0-4633 GCA_036404835.1 Alphaproteobacteria bacterium
TTGCCAGTCTCAAAGGACATGGTGCGTCCGCCGATATTCAGTTCTTTTTTGGTGATCTGAAACATTTGAAAATTCCCTTTCTTCGTTCACCTCATCATCATGGCCCCTGCCATGACAACGCCTTCGTTTGTTTTTTTAAATAATAAAAAGGCGGAGCCGAAGGTGCCCCGCCGTTTCATCATACTTATGTGGTGTAAATGTTGGTCAACAACAAAAACAACTTACTTACGGACGCCGAGGCGTGCGATCAGGTCGGTATAGCGTTGCAGGTCCTTGGACTTGATATAGTCCAACAGGCTGCGGCGCTGGCCAACCATTTTCAGCAGGCCGACGCGGCTGTGCTTGTCGCCTTTGTGCACTTTCATGTGCTCGGTCAGCGTGTTGATGCGATCGGTCAGGATCGCGACCTGGACATCTGGTGAACCAGTGTCATTCGCGGCACGGCCGTAATCTTTGATAACCTGTTGCTTGCGCTCTGGTGTAATCGACATCTAAAACTCCATTCGGATAAAAGGTTATGAATTGATGATACGCACCGGGCGCAACACGGGACCTTGCACTTCCACCATGGCGATCACCTTATCCCCCAACATCGCGAGTGCGATCGTCTGCCCTTCGGGCATAACGGGGATGCGGCTGGCATCCATAACGGATAGAAACTTCAGAGGTTGTCCATGCAGCAAACGCTGCGCTTCATCGTCCCGCAGGGCAACGGCCAGGATGTCGTCCAGTCCAAAGGCCAGCGGGTGGAGAAGCTCCAGGCGGGCACTATGCCCCATTTCCTCGAGGTTTTCCAGTAAAATCGCGTCCGAATGGTTAAAACCACCCACTTTTGTCCGGATAATGGCCGTACAATGGGCTACCGTGCCCAGAATCCGGGCCATATCCCGGGCCAGGGACCGGACATAAGTGCCCGTTCCACAGGTCACCTCGAATTCGGCATGGTCCCTATCGGGCTGATTTACCACGATAAGCGAATCGATATAGACCTCGCGCGGCCTGATTTCGAACTCTTCCCCCGCCCGCGCCAGCTTGTAGGCACGTTGCCCATCGATCTTCACCGCGGAGTATAGCGGTGGCACCTGTTCGATCACGCCGGTGAATTGCGGCAGGATCGCCTGGATCGCCGCCATATCCGGACGATGATCGTGCGTGGCGGTAATTTCGCCTTCCTGATCGTCGGTCGCAGTCTGCTCGCCCCATTTCACTGTAAAGCGATAAGTTTTCAATCCATCCTGTAACAGCGGAATGAGTTTCGTCCCCTCACCGAACGCAATCGGCAAAATTCCCTCCGCCAGCGGATCGAGCGTTCCCGCATGACCGGCTTTTGCGGCACTGAAGATACGGCGTGCCTGTGCGACAGCCTGCATGGAACTTTGTCCCACCGGCTTCCACACATTCAACCAACCATTGATATTCTCTTTTTGACGTTTGTATTGCATGGGGGATGGTTTAGCCAATGCCACTGCAACTGTCAAAAATCGTTAAGATCACACGTTAATAATTGACATATACCAGAGCCAATGATAAAACGCCGCATGGTTTATCATTTCTCTTTCACGGAAGAACAGGAAAAAAAGCCCGACATGCATGAAGATGCTGTCGCGGACATTATTCGTGACAATGAGATCACCCCACTCTATCTGACCTACCGTGCGGATTACAAAGCGCAAACCAGCAAACAAGGTTACGCCATCGGTAATCTGAGCACGCTTTTCCCACGTGAAGTCACGAAACCGACAACACTCAATAACGTCACACAATTACTGTTGCGCAATTGGGTGATGTACGACAAAAAACCGGCGAAGTTCGAAAATATGGAGCCGCATCAGGCCCTCGCCGCTCTTTTCGATATGCCGCGTTTTACACCGAACCATATTCTGGCGATGGCTTATGATCCGAAAGCCGCTGTCACCATGCGTTTGGCCAGAAAGATGGATATACGTTTCGGCATGGGCAGCCTGATGCAAAAAGTTGTTAAGCGAAACAGAAAATACGGCGAACCCACAGGCCGGGTAATCGATCTGCCGTTTCAATCGAAAGCAAAAGATTATGAAGGCCAGACGCATGGCGCCTTGCTTTATCAGCTTTACCAGGAACATCGCCTGACATCCCAGGAACTGGCGCGTCTTTTGAAAACCGATAGCACAAAGTCGCCAAAGATGTTGAGCTATATCATCGCCCAGCATAAAAATCCTGAAAAATATGGGTTGAACAATCCGGCGCCTACGCTTGATGCCTATTACGCTTATCAGATCGATAAACATATTTTCGGTCTTGAAAATGGCCCATTCGGTAAAATTTTCGACCGGGAAAAACTGCTTGGGGAAGAAAAATCCAATATTGTCTCCTTGCGTTACCAATCCCGCCAAGCCAAGGTTCATTGTCCGGAATTCTTTTCCTATGAACCGTACCAATTGGGCAAGATCCGTAAATATCAGGACTTAGCCAATAACCGTGACGCGTTTTATGAAGCCATAGCCGATTTCAGCAATTATCGCGTAAACAATCCGCTGGAATTAAGCCATGGTGGGCATCTGAGCCTCCAGGTCTGTATGGGCTGGGGACCACCAACCAGTTCCGATATTGCAAATGCCCATATGGTTGCCGGTTTAAAGAATATGGAACCGGACCAACAGGAAAAAGCCATGTCCTTTTTCCGCTCGGCGATCCAACCGGTCAAATTCGATAAATTCCGCCCGAAAAAGAATTACAAATCGATTCCACAGCTTTATAAATCTCATAGCCTGTGGAGTGATGAAGATGATAATCCCAAAAGCTTTGCCAGGGGCATCGAGCAGCATGTTTTCGCGTATTTCCTGGAACAAAAGAAAGAATTCGGTCTGTCCACCGACGAGAAAATACTGGAAAAAGGTGATCTGCGCGTCTTCACCAAACCGTCAAAAGACGACAACAAGCTACCCGTCGCACAGCTTTATATTCATCAACGCCTGATCGAAAACTGGGAAGATCACGGCATCATCGGTGTCCGCTCCCAACGTTCCCGTTACGAAGACGTGCCTTATTAGGCTAATCCTGCCACACAAACACTCTTCACATTCAGATACTCTTCCAACCCAAAATGCGAGCCTTCGCGGCCTAAACCGGATTGCTTGATCCCGCCGAATGGTGTCACGGATGTCGATGTCACACCGGCGTTGAAGCCGACCATGCCGTATTCCAGTTCTTCGGCATAGCGGAACAGGCGTTTGTAATCATTGGTGAAGACATAGGATGCCAGGCCGTATTCGCTGTTATTGGCGCGGGCGATGATTTCGTCATCGGATTCAAAAATACTGGCGGCGATGACCGGACCGAAGATTTCCTTATGCGCGATCTCCATCTCCGGCGAGATATCGGCAATGACTGTCGGGCTGTAGAAATTCTGTCCGGCCGCATGCGGCTTGCCACCCAACAGGCAACGTGCGCCTTTTTTCAGCGCGTCCTGCACCAGCGCATCAACCTTTTCGACGCCCTTGCGGTCGATCAGCGGGCCGACATTGTTTTTCTCATCGGTTCCCGGACCCACCTGTAATTTCTGCATCAGGGATGTGATTTCTGTCAGTATCCACTCATAATGTTTTTTATGGATCATCACGCGGTTCGGCGAGACGCAGCTCTGGCCCGCATTACGCATTTTGCCGGTGACAAGCTGCTGCGCAGCATCATGCGGGTTGGCATCCTCGCAGATAATGAACGGCGCATTGCCGCCCAGCTCCAGCGACAGGCGTTTGATCGTCGGTGCACATTGCGCCATCAGGACACGGCCAACCTCGGTCGAACCGGTAAAGGTCACTTTCCGTACCGTATGATGCGCGCACATATATTGCCCGATCTCCGGTGCCGGACCCAAGACGATATTGAACACACCCGCCGGAATGCCTGCCTCAAGCGCTAATGCACCCAAAGCCAAGGCCGAAAACGGTGTGCGATGATCCGGTTTCAAAACTATTGTACAACCCGCCGCCAAGGCCGCACCGACTTTACGGGTCACCATGGAGCTTGGGAAATTCCACGGCGTGATCGCGGCGCAGACACCAATCGGCTGGCGCATCACGATAAAGCGGCGGTCATGATTGATGGTCGGAATCGTTTCGCCATAGATACGGCGGATTTCCTCGGCATAAAGTTCCAGGAAGGATGCGGCGTAATCGATCTCGGCACGGGATTCCGCCATCGGCTTGCCTGATTCCGCCGTCATGATCTTCGCCAGTTCGTCCTTGCGCGCGATCATCAATTCATAAAATTTACGCAGCAAACGCGCCCGTTCCGCCGGCAGGACTTTCTTCCAAGTCGTAAAGGCTTGGGATGCGCTTTGGATCGCGCGTTCGGTTTCCTCTTCCCCACCATAAGCAATCGCACCGACCAGGCTCTGGTCGCCGGGGCTGAACACATCCTGCTTCACACCGTTCAGCGCATCGACCCATTCGCCATGGATCAGCATTTTGCTTGGGAAAAAGAATGTATCGGACATGCTGTTCTCGTTTTTGGAATTAAATCAGGATTCGCAATTGCAGGGCTGACCCTTGATGCGGAAGGCCCCGCATTTTTCGCAATATTTCGTCTCCAGTGCAACCGCATCTTTTTCGGCAACCGGCTTGACCTTTTGCACGCGGTCCGGGTTGGTTCGTTC
>DASWYT010000074.1:0-7625 GCA_036404835.1 Alphaproteobacteria bacterium
AGGCACCGATTGCCTTGCGCGTGAATCCGGATGTCGATCCGAAAACCCACGCCAAGATTTCCACCGGCCAGAAAGAAACCAAATTCGGCATCGGCATGGAACATGCATTCGCTGTCTATAAACGCGCCGCCACCTTGTCGCATATCGATGTGCAGGGCGTCTCCGTCCATATCGGTTCACAATTGACTTTGCTGGACCCGTATCGTGAAGCGTATAAACGCGTGCGCGATTTTGTCGAGGTGCTGCGTGACGAGGCGGGGATTACGCTGCGCGTTATCGATCTGGGCGGCGGTCTGGGTATTGTCTATAACGCCGAAACCCCGCCGACCGCACAAGCCTATGGCGCGATGGTGAAAGAGATTTTCGCCGGCATGGATGTCACGTTCCTGTTCGAACCGGGACGTTCCATTGTTGCAAAAGCCGGGGTACTGGTCTCCAAAGTCGTCTACGTCAAGCACGGCGAATCCCGCACGCATGTGATTATCGATGCGGGCCTGACAGAACTGATCCGCCCGGCCATGTACGAAGCCTATCACGCCATCGAGCCGGTCGCGCAAACCGATGCGCCACAGCAAAAAGTTGACATCGTCGGCCCCGTCTGCGAAACCGGCGATATCTTTGCCAAGGATCGCGAGATTGCCCTGCCGGCCGAAGATGATCTCTTGGTGCTGCGCGATGCGGGGGCTTACGGTATGGTGATGGCGTCAACGTATAATGCACGTCCATTGATCGCCGAAGTGATGGTCAAGGGCAGCCAGCACCGCCTGATCCGCCCGCGTCAGAATGTTGCCGACCTGATTGCGACGCAAAAAATCCCTGACTGGTCATAGGTTATGAAAGTCACGGAATCCGATAATCCTTTCGTCATTCTGTATCAGGCGATGTGGTATTACAGCCGCGGTTTTCGCTGGATGATGCCGACATTTGTCATTCTGTCAGGCGTGGCATCGGCACTGACATTGGCGCAACCGTATCTGATGGGGAAGATCGTCAATGAATTGCAACTGATCGTTACGAATAAAGATCATCCTTACACGCAACTGACGCATTGGCTTACTGTTTTTGCAGTGATCAGTTTAGGGGTTTGGTTGTTTCACGGTCCCGGCCGTGTGATCGAACGCCGCTTTTCGCTCAAGGTTTTCGAAAAATCCTATAATGAACTTTACCGCAAGATACAGTCCCTGCCGTTAAGCTGGCATCAGGATCATCACAGCGGCAATCTGATCAGCCGTTTGCAGACGGGTTCCGAAGGTCTGTTGGGTTATTCTGAATCGCAATTCATCTATATTCGCACGGTTCTCAAAATCATCATCCCGGCAGGCTTTATCTTTTACATGGCATGGCCATTGGGCTTGTTATGTTTGTTCACACTGACATCTGCAACGGTGCTGGCGCGTTATTTCGATGTTATCCTGATGCGCTTCTTTACCAAGCGCCGCGAGATCAAGCACCGCATGTCGGCGCTGGTCTTCGATTATATCTCGAATATCCAGACCATTATCATGCTGCGCCTGGGTATGCATACACAAAAAGAAGTGGCGCACCGTTTGCGCCAGCAACGCGATATTGCCTATCCCGAAGGCAATATGATTGAATATAAATGGGTGGCCATTGATACGATGATTATCCTCAACCGTATCGCGACGATCTTTTATATTGCCTATCTGTTCCGGACCGGCACGCTGACGGAATTAGGGATTGTCGTTTCACTGGTCCAGTATATCCAAAGCTTTTCCGAAGCTTTCTTTGATATTGGCAGCCGTTACGAGATCATCCAGCGCCAAGCCAATGACGTCAAAGCGACTACCCTGATCCAGGAAGCCTATGATTCCCTGTCGCATCACAGTGCCGAAGACGGTATTGAAATTTCTCCGGAGTTCAAATCCATCGACGTCAATCACATGAACTTCGCCTATAAGGATAATCAGGTCGGCCGCATACAGGATATCAATTTAAGCTTGCAGGCCGGGCAGAAGATCGCCTTTGTCGGGGCCAGCGGCTCCGGCAAATCGACGACGATGAAATTGTTGCGCGGTCTCTATCCGGTGCAAAGCGGCACTTTATCGATTGATGGTGTAATGCAGGATGATTTCGAGCCGCTGAAAGAGATGACGACCCTGATCCCGCAGGAACCGGAAATCTTTGAAAACACCATCCGTTACAACATCACGATGGGCGTGGAGCATGACGATACAGAAGTCATGGAAGCCTGCCGTATTGCGTGTTTTGACACTGTACTGGATTTGTTGCCGCATGGTCTGGATACGGATATCCGTGAGAAGGGCGTCAATCTCTCCGGCGGCCAGAAGCAACGTCTGGCCTTGGCGCGAGGTGTTTTCGCGATTGCCGATAGTGCTGTTATCTTGCTCGATGAACCGACCAGTTCCGTCGATGGCATGACCGAACAGAAAATCTACCGCAATCTGCTGGAAGCCTTCCCGGATAAAGTGCTGATCTCATCCATCCACCGCCTGCACATGCTGACACAATTTGATACGATCTATGTGTTCGAACAGGGCCACATCGTCCAGTCCGGCAGCCTCAACACATTGCTGCAACAGGATGGTGCGTTCAAGGATATGTATCAGGCCTATCAGAATATACAGGACCAATAGCGCTTCAGGATAATATTACCGTATCTGTCCCATCACACGGTCGCGGGCCTGGATGGCTTGGTTGCCGTATTTCTCAGGCGCTTCGATGAAATAAACACGCAATGCCTGTGTATCCAGATCGAACAGCACCGCGGCAATCGTGTTGCGGCCTTTGGCCGGGTCGGCCGGGGAACAGGCAACTTCGACCGGCATCAGGTAACGGGCATCACCGCGTTTTTCAGTTTCACCGGCTTCAGCCAGGAATTCACCACCGCACAATTGCTGCAATTTGCCGGTAAAGGTCGCGGCGATTTGCATCAAGGCCTGGTGTGGCACCGGACGGTCGGTTTTGACGCCGATAAACAGATTGCCCTGCGTCCACACCGCATCGAATGGTTTGCCTTCGCGTTCCGCTTCGGGCACCAGCGTCAACTCGCGCGGTTTCAGCCTGGCGCGGTTGAACAGATCGCCCATCGCCTGCGGGAAAGGATCGTAATATGTCGCTTTGCGGGCCGTCGCGCTTTGCGATACAGGCAGTGATAAAGCGTTGCTGCCTTTATCTTCAACCGGCTGGTTTTTGGCAGCGTCCGCAACAGCCTCTGGCGCTGCTGCCGGCATAGCGGGAGGGGCAATTTGTGCTGGCATCAATGCAGAAGGTGGCGGTGGTGCGGATACAGGCGCGGCGGCGGCCAGGCCGACACCTTCGGTGGTCAGGCAATTCTGTAACGCCTGGACGGCATCATTGACGCCCATCATATCAAAGACCAGCGTATCATTCGGGCCGCGCAGGAACAGCATATTGCCACGCATGATTTGTTGCGTCATCGCATCGTCGATGGCCACGGCCAGAATGCGCGGGGAGGCGGCAATCGCGGTGACCGGACGGGAATCCTGACGATCAACTTGCCATTGCAATGCATATTTATCGGAAGGTGTCAGTTTGTCCTGCGGGAAGTGCAGGGCCAGGCGGCGCTGATGCTGGCTGTTCTCAGCGATCAACAGCAGGATGCCATTATCGTACATGTTCTTCGTCATGCAATGCGAGAAGATCTTTTTGCCCTTATTGTCCGGGTCGTCTTTCTGGCTGGTTTCGGTGCGCCATGGATAGATCGGCTTGGTGATCTGGACATTCCCGGCGGCGGCCTGATTGGCGTTTTTGGCAGCACTCTCCTGTGCCAGGGCAGGCGCAGCAAGCACCCATGTGAAGCATAAAGCGACGGAGAGAGGCAAAGACAGACGGGAAGCGTATGACATGATCCCAGTATAGAATCAGACGTCCCGCTTGTCACCTGTCTTTAACGGCGGCTTATTGCAGGTTGTTATCCTGCAGCACATTGGCCAGGCGGTCGCGCTGGCGCATCAACAGATCACGGTTGGCTTGTGATGATTTCTGGATCCAGACACGGAACATCTGTCCGACACGCTGGTACAAAGAGGCCTGGACAATGACATCGCCATTGGTCGAACAGCTGCTCTCCGCCGGCAGGGCTTCCATATTGCCGTATTGTTCGGGAATACCGATCTCGGACGTGAATGCACCGCCACAGGCTTTTTCAGCCGTATCGATATCACGCATCACGGCTTCCAGCAGGTCGGCCTTGCCATCGGCGAAACGTTGTTCATGCAACTCACCGCGGATCGCATCGCTCATGCTGCCCCATTGATAGTTTTTGCCATCGGAACGCACCGTACCCTCGATATGGGATTGTTTCAGCACATTGTTGATCTGGCTTGGCGTCAGGGTCAACGTCGATGCGGACATGGCCGCAACCGGGGCCGCCAAAACAGGAGCCGCGTTTGTTGTCACCATAGCGTTGCCCGTGGTCGCTGCTTTGATTTCAGCGGTGGTTTTCGGTGCCGGCAGGGCGTTGTTGGTCACGGCCTGTCTGCTTGGTGCAACCGGTGCGGGAGCAATCGCCGCCATGAGTGTAGGCACAGGCGCAACAGGCGCAGGGGCTGCAACAGCAACCGGGGTTGCTTCAGGCAGTTGCGTACCGCCCTGGGACACCATGCAGATGTTGAAGGCCGGAACTTTTTCAGCGATGCCCTGTACATCAAAGGTGGATGCGCCGCCGTCTAACTTGACATGCAATGCTTTTGCCTGGCGCAGGGCATCAAAGAAACTGTCTTTGCGGCCCATCTGGACGACGAGCAGGTTTGCCTGCCGGGCCTGGCCGGTGAAATCTTCCATGAAGAGATTATCCAGCTGGACCGTTGTTTTATAATCGCTGTTCACCTGCAACAGATCCATGCCGTAATCGATACCGAGTGTGGCGGAACCGTCCGTGCCACGGCTCAGGAACAGATTTTGCTGGTTCTGGAAGCGGTTCTTCATCACGCAGAAGCCACCTTCACCCGCAGCGCCGGCAGCGCTGATATCCCATGGAAGAGACGTTTCAGATGGTGGTGGTGTGAATTTGATGGTGGTTGTTGCCAGCGTATTTTGCAGCAACGCGGTTGGTACGGACACTGGCGCGCTTTTGGCCGGTATAGCGGTGGCTTGCGGCAGCGGAGCATTCAACGCTTCGCCATCATCCGTGGCATCTTCGGGGAAGGAGACGGCAATCACTTCTTCGGCACGTTTCATCGGGCCGCGCACATTATTGTTGATCGGTTCATCTGCTACAAAGGCAGGTGGCATAGCCGGAGCCGGCATCACCGGAGCGCTGAGGGCAGGTGCTTCAGCGCGGGCAATCGTCGCTTCCGCATCGAGTTTCTTCTCAACCTTGGCCGGTTTTGGTGCGGCAACAGTTTTGACCACTTCTTTCGGCGCAACAACAGCAGCGGCAGGAACAGCAACAGCTTCTTTTACAGTCTCTGTTGCGGCTTTTGCCGTGACGGTTTTTTCACTGACGTCAGCCTTGATGTCGGCTTTGACTGTTTTCTTGATCTCAGCTGGCTTGCCGGTGAAGATGCCGGTTTTAACATCCGTCTCTTTTGGCGTTGTCACGACGACATCATCAGCGACTTTTTTATCTGTTGTAATGGCGGGGATATTTTTTACAGCAGTCGCTTCTTTTGCAACAACCGTTTTGTTTTCCGTTGCTTTGGCAATGGCAGGCGGCGCAGGGTTATCCCAGGTAATATCGGCATGTTTGACTACTGGCAGAGCGGGGGCCGTTATTTTTTCTGCAACTTCTTTTGCCGGTGCAGGCTGATAAGGTTTGGCCGGGACGCCGGTTACCTGTTCCTGTGCATAGTCGCTTGCAAGCAGGGTGCGGGTTTGAACATTCTTGATCTCGGCTTTTTCAGACACGCTCTTCGCCGTGGCCGCCAATGGCGTAGGGGATGGCAGGGAAGTGGCAAGTGAGTCAACAACCGGCGCAGGATCATGCGGCAGAGCCAGTGGCTCAGGCAAAGCAGCGGGTGCTTTTGCAATAACAGGCGCTGTTATTGTCTTGGCAATCTCTTTTTTCACCGGAGCAGGGGCCTGAATGACAGGCTTGCTGGTTTCGGTTATTTTTTTCGCTACAATCGGCGTTGGTTTCGTGGCCTTTACGCTTGTTTGCGGCTGCGTTGTTGTGCCGGTGGATTTTTCCATGTCGGATAATGTCGGTGGCACATAGGCATTCGCCGCTGTCGGATCATCGAATAACAGGCTCTGGCGGGCGTTGCGGTTGACCGGTGCAATTGTGCTCGGGTCGATCTCATCATTGCTGCTGATGCTGCTCAATTTCTGGCGCATAGGTTTTGTGTCGTTGTTGCGCGCTTTATCCAGCATGTTTTCCAGTTCGGCACGGCTGGCATCGCCATCCTGGACGGCGGCCTGCGCGATTTTCGGCTGGGTGACCGGTGCAGCTTTTGCAACAGGTGCGGCAACAGGCAGTGGTTTCGGACGGATGGCAGGTGGTGTCAGGATAATGCCTGATGCCGGTTGTTGCAGGCCAAAGGATGGCATGTTGTTCGGGCGTTGTACGATCACTTCGGCGGCGGCATCGTCATTGAGCGCCTGCACGCAATAATTCAACTGGAAGAACGGGCGGGAATTACCGGCGAGAGTCACGCTCGGTCCGCCACTCTGCACGGCGATGGTCAGGTCCTGGCCGGCATTCAGCGCGGCATAAAGCGGATGATCTTCCGCCATCTCGACGACCAGCAAATGATTATTACGCGCTTCGGCCGCAAAGGTGCGGGTCATGTTGTCGAATGATACATCGATACCGTAATACTGGCCGGCATCAAATTCGCCATCCTGGAAATCGAATGCAATGGTGCCGGTGCCATGTTTGTTACGTGCATGCGTAACGATAATACCGGCTTCCGGGTAATTGGTCGCCAAAGCGCAATAAGGGGCTGCGTGCGGGCCGACGGACAGGACGGGAGCCACATGCCAATCAGTAACAGCAGACGGGGCCGCCTGTGCCGAAAGGGAAATAAAGCTGACCGAACAGAGAAGGGCCGAGAAAATGGTCTTTGACCGTGTCATTGAGAGAACTCCGCGCATAAGAACGCCTTATATATCATATAAGGCACTCATCGCACAGCGCGGTTAATTTTTCCTCAAAATGGATTATTTATGCAAACAAATCAGGCGGTTGTCGGCATATTATTGGTTGCAGCTTCGATTTCGGCGAAGTTTGGCTGCAGATGGCCCGGAATATTGCCCCGGCCGATTTCGATAGAGACCTGAACGGCATTGCCTTTCAGATGGGCGACCAGCACTTCTTTGATCACACGGTAGAACTGGATATCCTCACCGACGATCTGGCCGTTCTTGGTGGCGAATGGTGCGACAACGGCATAAGACAGGAACACACCCAGGAACGTACCGACCAAAGCGCCACCGATCATACGACCGAGAATTTCCGGTGGCTCGTTAATGTGGGACATGGTTTTAATCACACCCAGAACCGCCGCAACAATACCAAGGGCAGGCAACGCATCAGCCAGCGATTGCAGGGCGTGTGAACCGTGCATTTCTTCGTGGTAATGCTTGTCGATTTCTTTTTCCATCGCATCGTCCAGCGTCATCGGATCGCTTAAATCCATCGTCAGCATACGCAAATAATCGCAGATCATTTTGACGGCGAA
>DASWYT010000075.1:0-3717 GCA_036404835.1 Alphaproteobacteria bacterium
GTCAGACATGATGCGCCGCCGGGTGAAAAAAGCGCTGACCTATCCGGTCTTTACGCTGTTGATCTTCCTGGTCGTGCTGACGATCCTGATGATGTTTACCGTACCGCAGATTGTAGGCTTCCTGAAATATATGGATCAGGAATTGCCGCTGGTGACACGCAGCCTGATCGCGACATCGGACTGGCTCCAGATTAACTGGCCATGGGTGCTGGTGGTGCCGGTTTCACTCATTGTCTTTATCAATCTGGGGAATAAACTGTCACCGGCCTTCCGTTACCGTTTCTATTTCCTCGTTCTGAAATTCCCGGTCATCGGCAATGTGATGCGCAAGATCAACCTGGCGCGTTTTTCCCGGACCTTTGCAGCCCTGTTCAAATCGGGTCTTGATATTCTGAAATGTATGGATACGTCTACCGGTGTTGTCAAAAACCCGGTCATCAACGCCGCGCTGATTAATGCACGCCAGCAGATTGCCGAGGGCCTCAGTATTTCCGGTGCCCTGAGCAATACCGGCGAATTTCCGAATCTGGTTATTCGCATGGTGAAAATCGGTGAGGATTCTGGTAACCTGACGAATATCTTCGATCAGGTGGCTGAATTTTATGACAATGATGTGGATGAAGCGGTGCAAAAAATGATCGGGATGATCTCGCCGACTTTGACAATTCTCTTGGGTGGCGTCATCTTATGGATCGCGGCTGGTGTCTTCGGTCCGATTTACGGCGTCCTTGGAAAGCTTGGGTCATAATATGGGTAAGCAGCAGATACTTTTTATCGGTAATGATGCTTTGCATCACTATGTATGCCGCGGTCACACGACCTATCTCCAGGAAGAATATCATTGGGACCAGCCGGATCTGGTACGCGCCCTGACAGCGGCGTTGCAGGCGGCCGGACGGAATGCTCCGGTGCTTGTCTTGCTGGACCAGGCTGAACAGCAATACCGGAAAGAAGTTCTGCCGAAAGTGAGCGTGATGGACCGCACGAAAGTGGTCGACCGCAAACTGGCCATGACGTTCCCGCAACTGCCTTATCGCGCGGCCTTTAATTTAAAACCATCATCGTCCCATCATCATGCCGGGACGGAAACGACTACCAACGAGCCCACCTTGTTGCTGGCAGGGGCTCCGCAAACGCCGGAACTGACGAAAGTCATGCAGGCTATTACGGATTCAGAAGTTCTCTTCTCTGGTCTGGCTTTGGTTCCAACCGAAGCGACCAGCATGATCAACCGCTTCATCAAATTACTCCACGAACGCACACAAGTGATCGATCGTCCACGCTGGACCGTGTTGCTGACCCACCAAAAAACAGGTGGCCTGCGTCAGATTGTCTTGCAGGATGGCCAGCTGGCCCTGACACGTCTGACCCCGGTCTTCATCGCTGATGAAAATGAACTGGGCGGTGTGCGCGATATCATGGTGCGCGAATTCCAGGCAACGTTGAACTATCTCGCACGTTTCGGTTACATGCCCGCTGACGGTATCGATGTGATCGTCGTGACCTCTGAATTGCTGGGTGAGGCGTTACAACAGGTCAATCTGCCTGTCACGCATTTATATACATTATCTGTTTCAGAGGCGACGCGCCTGCTCAAGGCCGGACCGAAAGCTGCGGCGGCCGATACGCTGTACAGTGATGGCCTGTTATCCGCTTTGATGGCGACACAGCGCCGTGTCATGCCATTGCAAAATGCATCCCTGAAGCCTCTGCAACAAGGCCGTAAAGCCGTCCTGTATACCAGCCGTATTCTGGCGGCAACGATTATCGGCCTGGTGGCCTATGTCGGCTTGAACCAGATGCAGATCTTTGAAGTCAAAAACAAGATTGAAACGGCGGAGAATGATTTCCGTATCCTGCAGGTGCGTTACAACGACCTGGCGAAAAAACTGAACACGCTGAAATATTTGCCGGAAATGGTCCAGGCCGTGCTGAATGTGCGTGACGAACTGGTCAAGACCAACCTGAATGTCGAGCCGACCGTCCAGGCGATTGTCGCGCTGGTCGATAAAGGCACGATGAAGGTGAAAAAATTATCGGTCGATCCGCTCAAGGTTGAAAGCGAAAATATCGGTGGGCCGGCTCCGGCCCCGCCGCTCGATACCAGTGTCCCGACATTCCCGCCACGCATCACCGTGACGCTTGAAGTTGGTTTTGTAAGCGCGGATGTGGAACAGAATGCCCGCCTGACCGAACAATTGGCGACACAATTGCGCAGCAAATTCACGCAGCATAATATCCGTGTGATGAAGATCATCGGTAATTTGTCTGTCGAGAACACGGTTCAGGGCCTGTCCGAACAGGTCAGCACCGCTGAACTGACAGCACCGGCGGCGAAACAGAATGAAACATCGGTGATCGAAATTTCAGGAGTTGCGTTATGAACAAGAATTTCTGGAAGATCATCGGCGCCCACCGGACCCGTAATTTCGGGATTGTTGTCGTCATCAATGCCTTGCTGGTCGCGTTGCTGATTATGTGGCAATTGCCAAAGCGGGAAGAGGTGGCATCCTTGCTGCAACAGACCGAGCAGAAAAAAATGGACATTCAAAACCAGATTGTCGAACTGCCGAAGAAATTTGAAATCATGCAGAAGAACGAAGAAGCGTATGAGGCCATGCGCCTGCGCGGGTTCTTCTCTGGCCAGGACCGTATCGCTTTCCGCCAGTTGCTGAACGATCTGCGCCTGAAAACCGGCGTGCGTCAGGTCAGCTATGATGTAAAGCCGTTGACACTGGTCAATAACAACGCCCTGAGCAACACTGACAAGGAACTGGTCAAGAGTGAAGTCACGGTCAGCCTGCGCAGCATGACAGATCTGGAAATGCGCGAATTCGTTCACGCATTGCAGGATTCTACACCGGGTTTCAGCACGATCAAGGCACAGAGCTTTGAAGTGGCGGATGAATTGAACGATATGAACCTGATCCGCCTGGGGAATGGCGATGTCGTTGACTTCGTGATGTCCAGCTACAGTTTCGATTGGTATACGCTGCGTGATAAAATAGATCCGCTGGAGATGCAGACACCGGAAAATGGCCAGGTACCTGTTGCCGGTATGCCTGTTGCTCCGGCAGATGCAACTGGGGTCGTGCCGGCCCCGGCGGTACCGGTTAATCCAGATCCGGGCGTTGTGCCACCAGCCGCGCCCGCACCAGCACCGGGGGTACAATAATGAATATCTCATTCTCCCGTTTTGCATTCATTCTGGCACCGGCCCTGTTGATGGGCAGCGTTGCGCTGGCGCAATTGCCGACCAATCTGCCGCCGGTCGGCACGGAACCACAGGCCGCACCAAGCCTGTCGGGCACCGCCTCACAAGCCGTATCGGATATGGCGGATAAAGCGGCGCAAATGCGTGATCAGCTGATCCCGAACGTCAATATTCCAGGTCTTGCTCCCGCGATGCCGGAACCTGTCCCGGGCGCACCATCGACCTTTACGGAAGGCCAGGATCGTTCAATCAGTGTGACCTCCGAAGGCAAGCCTGAATCGATCTTCTTTACGCCAAACCAGCTGGCATCGATCATGCGGGCTAAGCAGGGTTTCCTGGCACCGCGTGAAGCATTCGATCCGAATAACCAGGGAAGTGATCCGGCCACAGGCGGGTCACGCGTCGTCTCGCTGGCCGGTATCGTGTATGTGGATTCTAAGAACTGGGTGATCTGGTTGAATGGCGAACGCGTCACACGTAAAAACATGCCGCAACGCCTGGTC
>DASWYT010000076.1:0-7312 GCA_036404835.1 Alphaproteobacteria bacterium
AAAAAGCGAACATATTATGCAATCGAAAAAGACAGCCAAACTTCGTGTCGCCACATGGAATATCAATTCCGTGCGTCTGCGTCTCCCTCTGGTTGAAAAACTGGCGACGGAATACAAGCCGGACATTATCTGCCTGCAGGAAACCAAGGCGACCGATGATGTGTTTCCAACCGACGCCATCAAGCAGATGGGTTATGCGCACCAGCATATTCACGGGATGAAATCCTATAACGGCTTAGCGATATTGTCGAAAATTCCGCTGGTCAAATCGGTAATCCATCACCGCGTCGCCAAACAGGATTGCCGCCATATTGCCTGCACATTTGAGATCAACGGCAAGCCGGTCGATCTGCATAATATCTATATCCCGGCTGGTGGTGATATTCCCGATGCTGCGTTAAATGACAAGTTCGGCCACAAGATCGATTTCGTCCAGGAACTGACGGAATTCTGGATGAAAGAACACAGCGAAACAGAAAACATCATTGCCGTCGGCGATTTTAACATCGCACCGTTAGAACATGATGTCTGGTCGCACAAGCAATTACTGACCGTCGTGTCGCATACGCCGATTGAAGTGAAACTGCTGGGTGAGATGCGGGATAGTCTCGAATGGGTCGATGCGATGCGCCATTTTGTTCCCGATCATGAAAAACTTTATACATGGTGGAGTTACCGCAATCAGGATTGGGAAAAATCCAACCGCGGCCGCCGCCTGGACCATGTCTGGGTAACAAAACCACTGAAAGGCAGTTTGCAAAAAATGCAGGTCGCCGTCGAAGCCCGCAACTGGCCGCAACCGAGCGACCATGTCCCTGTGATTGTGGATTTTGCACTGCAAAAATAAGTTTGATTGACAGGATTTCAAACTTCTCCATATAGTCGATAGAACGACACCATACGGGGAGGTATTGATGATCGTGAATCAGACAGAGCAGAATGCTCTCATTAAAAAGCGCTGGAATTGGGAGACGGGGGAGATCGTCGAACAATCCTTTAGAATCGATAAGTATCATAATAAATTGCTTTACAGCGAAACCGTTACCTTTTCCGACCAGGTCAAAGCAGCGGTGATTTACCCCAGTAATGATGAACTCGATCTGATGGTCATGGTGGGTGAGGAGCCTTATTACGAAGGCAAGTTTCACAAATACCCGATCCATAACGAGCTTTTCACAGAGAACCGAACGGCACTCCATGGCACGGACAGCGAAGAATTCCTCATGGAAACCCATACGATCAGGATGGGGGATAAATCCTATATTTTCGAGATATCGAATGTCGGTCCGACGATCTTCAAACTCATGTCTAACAGTTCCATGACGGCACTTGAATTTGACAAGTACCATGAAAAGATTAGTGGTACGCTGGATATAACGATCAATGGCCGTCACCGGACACGTTCCACCAGACCGACCCAACAATATACCTATATCTGAAAAAAACCGGCTGGGTTTCCCCAGCCGGCGATCAATGAATAATGTTTTGAATATGATTAAATCGTCATAAAACTGACTAAGCCGTATTAAGCAGCTTTTGTCGAAGTGCCACAGCCACAGCTTTCGCTGTAATCTTTGTAGCCTTCAATTGCATTCAGTTTTTTCTCAGCAGCTTCACGGGTATCGCCGTGAACTTCCTGAACGCGACCAAAGAACTGGTCGGCTTTACCTTCAGCCAGCAAAGCGAAATCGGTATCGCCCAGTTTAGCGTATGTTTCTTTGACTTTACCTTTGATCTGGTTCCATTTTCCTTGTGCGATATCTTTATTCATGGTGTTCCTCCATAGGGGATGGGTGATAAATTTTAGAGGAAAGGCAGTTTGCCCTTCCGATAAATCCATTATCGGTCTCCTGGCACAAAGATGCGATGCGAAGCTGGGACGGGTCGTATAAGGATGGCGTAAAGAAAAAGATCGCCCCTATTTTAAGATATCAGCGGTTTAAATGCATGCATGCACGGCACTGGCCATAAAGAGCGCAATAATCCGGGGATCGCAGCCAGATCCTGCGCGATCAGCATTTCGTCATGGATGAGGCGTGTTGCTTCTGACCGAAACAGGAACAGTATTTCTTGCAACATCTTTTTGCGTGGTGTTGAACTGGCGGAATTGTTCATGTCTGTGATATTTATCGATATAAGAACCGACATGTGTCTGTGCGTCTTGCGGTTTGTCTTTTTCGTGCAGGTAACATTCCATGATCGCCAAAGGGGATACATTGAGCCCCTCGCAGATCGCCAGGAAAACATGCATGCCGGGTGATTTCTGGCCGCGCTCTATCTCGGACAAATAACTTTGGGACAGACCCGCATGATGCGACACTTGTTTTAACTTGAGCTGCCGATAGCGGCGAGCTTCACCCAGTAACATTTCGGGAACAAGTTTTTGTGTCGTCATTCATATGGTCCGGGGGCCAAACATGCTGAGATTTATTTTTAATATGAAAACAAATAAAAGGCAAGTTTTATAAGGTTAATCTAGCCTTTGAAACCATCCGTTTGCCGCAATGCTTCGCCCAGTGCCATGGCACCGGCCATCATGATATTGAGGCTGCGGGCGACGACCGGGATGGTGAGGCGGGCGTCACAGGCGGCGTGAACCTCGTCCGGCGCCCCGGCGCTTTCCCGGCCAAGCATTAATATATCATTGGGAAGAAACAAAAATTCCGTATAAGGCACATCGCTTTTGGTGGTCAACAGGATCAGGCGGCGGGTTTGATCCGCGGCGCGCCACGTCTGGAAAGCGTCCCAGGAGGAATGGCGGGTGATATCGGCCTTGGCGGCATAATCCATGGCCACCCGGCGCAGGGCCTGGTCGCTCAGGGCAAAACCGCACGGCTCGATGATATCCAGAGCCACGCCAAGCGCGGCGCAGAGCCGGACGGCGGCCCCGGTATTTTGCGGAATGTCAGGTTGATAAAGTGCCAGACGGGGCATGAGGTACTCTTGCCTTTTGATTGATTTCAGCGCAATCTTTAACCGAATTTTGACCTGAATTAAAGACACTTCAGGAAACCTTATCAAGGATAATCAGTCGTGACCAAAGCTATCGTAACGCCCGACGAAAATTCCAACGTCGTTGCGCAACACCCCGAATTCAAAACGAACCGCCGTGACTTCCTGTACCTGACCGCTGCCGCCTTTGGCACAGTCGGCGCAGCCTCTGCCGTCTGGCCGTTCGTCAGCAGCATGAACCCGGCTGCCGACACGCTGGCCCTGGCCAGCATCGAAGTTGATTTAAGTGCCGTCGAAGTCGGGCAGGCGATCACCGTCACATGGCGCGGCAAACCTGTTTTCATCCGCCGCCGCACCGAAAAAGAAATTGCCGAAGCCAAAGATGTTAATCTGGCTGACTTGCGCGATCCACAGGCCGATAAAGACCGTATTCAAAAACCGGAATGGCTGATCCTGGTTGGTATCTGCACGCATTTAGGTTGCGTACCGCTGGGCCAGAAAGCGACCGATCCGCGTGGTGATTACGATGGCTGGTTCTGCCCATGCCATGGTTCGCACTACGATATTTCCGGCCGTATCCGCAAAGGCCCGGCACCAAAAAATTTGGAAGTGCCAACATACGCGTTTCTCTCCGACACGAAAATCAAGATCGGTTAAGGTAGGATCATCATGGGTAGCTCAAACGAAAAAATGAAATTCGACAATCCGGTTATTGGCTGGATCGACGAACGTATGCCGATCTTCACCATGCTCAACCGCGAGTATGGCCGTTTCCCGACACCGAAGAATTTCAACTATTTCTGGAATTTCGGGGCGCTGGCGATGTTCATGCTGGTAACGATGATCCTGTCGGGCCTGTTCCTGGCGATGAATTACGCATCCCACAAGACACTGGCATTTGACTCGGTCGAGCGCATCATGCGTGATGTGAACTATGGCTGGTTGTTGCGTTACATCCATGCTAACGGCGCGTCGATGTTCTTTGTCACCGTTTATATCCACATTTTCCGTGGCATGTATTACGGCTCGTACAAGAAGCCACGTGAATTGCTGTGGATCCTGGGTGTCGTGATCTTCCTGGCGATGATGGCGACGGCCTTTATGGGGTATGTTCTGCCATGGGGGCAAATGTCCTTCTGGGGTGCAACCGTTATCACCAACCTGTTCTCGGCATTCCCGATTATCGGGGACGGTATCGTGACCTGGCTGTGGGGTGGTTTCTCAGTCGATAACCCGACGCTGAACCGCTTCTTTGCGCTGCACTTCCTGCTGCCGTTCGTGATTGCCGGTATCGTGTTCCTGCACATTTGGGCTTTACACGTGACTGGGTCAAATAACCCGGCCGGTATCGAACCGCAGACGGAAAAAGACACGATCCCGTTCCATCCTTATTATACATCCAAGGATTTGTTCGGCCTGACCGTGTTCCTGCTGTTCTATTCCTTCTTTATCTTCTTTGCCCCGAACGTGTTGGGCCATCCGGATAATTATATCCCGGCCAACCCGATGGTGACACCGCCGCACATCGTGCCGGAATGGTACTTCCTGCCATTCTACGCGATCCTGCGCGCTGTGCCGGATATCGGTATCCCGTTCACGCATATCGTCTTTGTCGGCGCAAAGCTGGCGGGTGTTCTGGCGATGTTCGGTGCGATCATGGTCTGGTTCATCCTGCCATGGCTGGATACATCACCGATCCGCAGCGCGGTCTATCGCCCATGGTACCGCATCTCGATGCGCGTTCTGGTCGTGGCCTTTATTCTGCTGGGCTGTGCCGGTTACAACCCGGCCGATGCGACCGTCGCCTTTGCCGGTTTCGATACGCATATCCCATGGTTGTGGGTGGCGCGTGTCGCGGGCCTGTATTATTTCGGTCACTTTATCGTGCTGTTGCCGCTGCTTGGCAAATACGAGCCGCGCGTGACGATGCCGCCATCGATTTACGATGCGGTGCTGGCTAAAAAGAACAAGGCGAAATAGGAAATACGATGATGAACATGTCTAAAACATTAGCCGCCGTTCTGTTGCTCAGCACATTGGCCATGCCAGCCATGGCATCGGGTGATGCGGAACATCCACCGAAAATGGATTGGTCCTTCAACGGTCCGACCGGTACGTTCGATCGTCCATCCTTGCAACGTGGTTTCCAGGTTTACAAGGAAGTCTGTTCTGCCTGTCATTCCATGCATTTGCTGGCCTATCGTAATTTGCAGGATATCGGCCTGACCGAATTGCAGACCAAGGCATTGGCCGCGCAGATCACGGTCCAGGATGGTCCGAATGATGAAGGTGAGATGTTCGACCGTCCGGGCCTGCCGAGCGACCGTTTCAAATCGCCATACCCGAACGAGAAGGCGGCCCGTGCCGCCAATGGTGGCGCTTATCCTCCTGACCTGTCCCTGATTGCCAAGGCGCGTCATGGCGGTGCGGATTATATCCATGCACTGCTGGTCGGTTACGAAGAACCGCCAAAGGATTTCGTGCTGGGCAAGAACATGTACTACAACAAATATTTCGCCGGTCACCAGATCGCGATGCCACAGCCAATCTCTGACGGTCAGGTGACCTATGCGGACGGCACCGAGACATCCGTCGACCAGATGTCCAAAGACGTAGCGCAATTCCTGATGTGGGCCGCCGAGCCGAAAATGGAAGCCCGCAAACAGATGGGCATCAAGGTCATGATCTTCCTGGCCGTCTTCGCCGGTATCATGTACGCCGTGAAGCGCAAAATCTGGAGCAATGTCGAGCATTAATAAGCGCGGCATTATAAAGACTTAAAAAGCGGCCATTGTGCCGCTTTTTAAAACGCTTTATAAGATATAATCCATAAAAACTTTACAGGAACCAGATCCATGGCACTGTCCCAACCACACGATGATTCCAATTACGATGATATATCGTCACCACCGGTGAACACGGAAATATCAAGACCGACAAAACGTCGTTTAAACAGCACGGATGCCATTCAGGTTCCTTTTGATGATGAAACAACCATTCAGATGGATCTGATGCGCAGTCAGCCCGCTGATTATACCATTACCGTCATGTTCCCGGGCGAACATTCGCCGATCCTGGAAACGACGTCCGTCAACGGCAAACTGGCTCAGCCCGTAATGGAATTTAACGGTTGCACCGTCGTGAATGGGATTGTCGATGAAGCCACCGGCCAGACAGTTTTTCCGGATGGAATTGCTGTGACGCAATCGGATAAGAATGATGCGGGCGCCAAGGTTACACAAATGGTGCTGCATTATAAAGACACGAACTATACGATTATCTCACGCGTCGAAGGAGATGATTACGTGGCAAAGATTGAGCGCACAAAAGACGGTGTGACGGAATCTGTTCGTTTTGCAGCCGTAGACCAGAACCCCTGCGTCACCTATCAGAAACTGCAGGCGTAATTATTTTATATCCAGACTCTCACCCGGTTTCAGCACATGGAATTTTTCCGGTGAAACGGGTGCGGCGGCCAGAGCGGTTTTCAAATCGTTGACCGGTTCGTCCATGCCTTCATCAGTCAGCTGGAATGTGCCGAAATGCATGCCGATGGCCTGCGCGGCATTCAGATCCTGAAAGATTTTGACGGATTCTGATGGATTGATATGGGACGGTCTCATGAACCAGCGTGGCTCATACGCACCGATGGCGATCAGCGCCAGGCGGAAACCCCCATATTTTTTGCCGGTCTCTTTAAAAACTTTACCACTGCCATAACCCGTATCGCCGCTGAAATAAATATTGCCGTTCGGGGTCGTGATCGCATAGGCGGCCCAGAGTGTTTCATTGCGGTCGCCTAAGGAACGCGCCGACCAGTGCAGGACGGGTTCAGCCGTAACAGAAACACTGTTGACCAGCGTCACACGGCTGCCCCAGTCGATGGCTTTGATATTGGCACTGGGCACATGTTTGCGGATGATCGTATCGACCCCCAGCGGCACGATAAAGAGCGGATTATCTTTCGCCACCAGTTTTTTGACCGTCGGGATATCCAGATGGTCGTAGTGGCTGTGGCTGATCACCACCGCATCGATCTGGGGCAATTGGTCAAATGCAATGCCCGGTGCATGCACACGCTTTGGCCCCATAAAGCTGAATGGTGAAGCGCGTTCCGACCAGATCGGGTCGGTCAGGATATTCAATCCTTCTGTTTGCAACAGGAAGGTACTGTGATTGATAAAGGTCGCTTTGAGTTCTTTGCCTTCAATCTCAGGTACCGGTGTCGGGCCATGCTGGTAATCCACCCAGTTGGTCCAGCTCTTGCGCTTAGACGTCATCCGCCATTTCAACACAGATAAAAAGGATATGGACGGCAGCGGTTCCGGTGCCGAGAAATGTGTGCCATCGAAATGATCGG
>DASWYT010000077.1:0-8153 GCA_036404835.1 Alphaproteobacteria bacterium
GGCTTTTTGGCTGTTTTGGGTTTTGCAGCGGGTTGGACGTGTTTTGCGACATCATCCAGCCGTTGACCGAACTGCTCAAGCAGTTCCAGGCACTGCCGAGATGCAGCCAGAGCGGCCGCGGCCATGTCTGCCGTTTGTTGCTGGAAAGGATGGGTGCCATGATTTGAATTCTGCCCGAAATTGCCGGAAAAACCAGATGGTCCAAAACCGAACGGATTGGTTGATCCCGGCGGCAAAGAGACGCCGCCAGGCGGGTTTTGCAGGAAGTCCTGCCATTGCTGTTGCCACAGCGTCATGAAATGACGGGCAATCTCTTCCGGACTGGCCGTTTCGGGCGCCTTTTTCGGTCCTTTGGCGGGCTTGTCAGGTTGCGTTTTTTTGCGTGTAGCCATACTCTTGATTATAATAAATCTGAACCAATAGGAAATAGACAATGTTGCTGGCCGCGCTGACGGAAAAACTGACCCCCGTGATCACCTCTTTGGGCCTGCCCGAGAGCTGCGCCCGCGTCACCGTCGCCGACCGCCCGGATCTGGCCGATGTCCAGTGTAACGGTGCTTTGCAGGGTGCCAAAGCCCTGGGCCAGCCCCCACGCGCCATTGCCGAGAAAATCGTTGCTGCCATCAAAGAGGATGCGCAACTCTCCGGTTCTTTTTCCGATATCACGATTGCGGGTCCTGGTTTTATCAATTTCAAACTCGCCCCATCTTATCTGGCCGCACAATTGACGGTGCAGAGCGGGGATAAGAAGTTTGGTTTTGTTGTGCCGCCATCCAAGAAGATTCTGTTGGAATATAACAGCCCGAACATGGCTAAGGACATGCATGTCGGTCACCTGCGCAATACGATGTTGGGTGATGCGGTCAAGCGCATGCTACAATTTTCCGGGCACAATGTGATCACAGATAATCATCTGGGTGACTGGGGTTTGCAGTTGGGACAGGTGTTCAGTGAATTGCAGCGTCAGCAGCCTAACCTGCCTTATTTTCAGGATATGGATGGTCCGTTTCCGTCTGAAGCGCCGATGACATTTGAAGAATTATGCGTAATCTATCCGCTGGCCAGCAAGAAGGCCAAGGAAGATCCGGCCGAACTGGCACGCGCACAAGATTTCACGGCGCAACTGCATAATGGTCATAAAGGTTTGCGTGCCTTATGGCAGCACATTGTCACTATGTCGGTGGCTGATATCAAGAAAAAGCTGGATGAAATCGACGTTGAATCCATGGATACATGGTATGGCGAAAGCTATATGGAGCAGTACATCCCCATGATGATGGATGAGCTGGCGAAGAAAAATATCACTGAAGAAATTGATGGTGCCATCGGTATTCAGGTTGCACAGCCGGATGATAAATTCGATATCCCGCCATTGATTCTGGCCAAGAAAATGGGTGGCGTCACTTATGGTGCAACCGATCTTGCAACATTCTATCAGCGCCAGAAAGATTTTGATCCGGATGTCTGTATCGTTCTGACTGACTTCCGCCAGGAATTGCATTTTGAGCGCGTCTATCGTGCAGCCAAGCGCGCCGGCTATGCTGATCGCATGGAGTTTGTTCATTTGATGTATGGCACGATCAATGGCAATGACGGCAAGCCATACAAAACACGTGCAGGCAGTACACCACGTTTCGAAGAGCTGGTTTATCTTTCTTTTGATAAGGCGCGTGAACGTCTGAAAGAAATTAAGCTGAACGAGAAATTATCACCGGAAGAATTTGAAGCAACGGCACGTCAGATCGGGCTGGCCTCGATCAAGTTTGGTGATCTGATCAATCACCGTCGTTCCGATTATATTTTCGACATCGATAAATTTGTGTCCTTCGAAGGCAAGACCGGGCCGTATATTCAATACACGGCTGTGCGTATCAATGCGTTGCTTGCGAAGGCCAAAGAGCAGGGTGCTCAATCAGGCCGGATTGCAGTCGATGAACACCAACATGAGGTTGCCTTGTTGCTGCTGCAATTCCCGGAGATCGTCCTGGAAGCGGCAACGCAATATGCGCCGAACATTCTGGCCGATTACCTGTTCCGTCTGGCGCAGGGTGTGAACCGTTATTACCAGAACGTTCACGTCTTATCCGAGAGTGATGCGGAAAAACGGGGTGCAGCGCTGGCTTTCCTGCAATTAAGTGCCCGGATTTTAACGCAAGGTTTAAGCTTGATTGGTATCATGGTACCAACAAAAATGTAAGGAGACACGAAATGGCCGGTCGTCGCGAAGGTCCCAGTATCATCAAGAAATACGCTAATCGCCGCCTGTATCACACGGAGATCAGCCAGTATATCACGCTGGAAGATGTCGCCGACATGGTGCGCCAGGGCGAAGATCTGAAAGTGGTCGATGCGCGCACGAATGAAGATCTGACACGCACGGTTCTGACACAAATCATCGTCGAACAGGAAGCCAAGGGCGAGAATTTATTGCCGATCAAGTTCCTGCGCGAGATCATCCGCATGTACAGCAATAATATGCGCCCGATCCTGCCGCATTATCTCGATCATGCGATGGATAACCTGCTGAACAACCAGGAAAAAGTATCCAAATACTGGACCGAGCAACTGGGTGCGGCGCAGAAAACCATCCCGCTCCTGCCCAACCAGGCGATGGAAAAAATGAATGCGACGATCGAGGATATCGCCCGCCAGAATGTGCAATTGTTCGAATCCGCGATGAAAGTTTTCTCGCCTTTTATCGTCATGGCACCTGCCGATAAAAAACAAAAAGTCGACAGCCTGAAACAACAAGCCCGCGCCATCCAGCGCCGCATTGATGAGCTGGAAAAACTCGGCGATTAGCAGTGAAAAATATTTATCTGATTGGTGCGTCAACCCGGCTGGGTTATCAGCCTCATTTGAAGGAATTACTGCTGGACAAAGCGCATGTTGATGGTCCGGCCGTTAATTGTGGCGATAGTGCAAACATTATAGAGTATTTATCAGAGTGGTTATCCGGCCAGTCGCCGCATATTATTTGCGTGACATGCGGTTTGCATGATTTGCGTTATGATATCTCTAAAAAAACATATCAGGTGCCTGTGGAAACTTATGCGCAGAATCTTGGTACTATCTTTGGTATGTTAAAAGATCTGACAGCCGCAAAGATTTTCTGGCAGACAAATACACCGATCCTGGAAGATATCTATAATAATAAGCCAATGATTCCCGGCACTCAGCGTATATATCATCGTTTTGAAAAAGATGTTCTTGCTTATAATGAAGCTGCACAGCATGTCGCCATGCAACATCATCTTGATATTATTGATCTCTATGCCGTTATGGTGCCCTTGTGCGAGCAATATATGCTAGATGACGGCATTCACTGGACGGATGAGGGCTATAAAATAATGGCCCGTGAGGTTGCGCAAGCACTTTCCGGAGAGCTGGAAAAGCTGGGCGATTAAAGGAAATTCAGATCATAAAAAAAGGCTCCCTTAGCGGAGCCTTTTTTGTATCTTGCGGGGTTTAAACCTCGAGGCTTAACTCGTCATCCGCTTCGTCGTCCAGGGCGTCGTCTTCCAGACCCTCTTCGGCTTCGACATCTTCGATGTCTTCGACTTCCAGTTCCGGCAGATCCTCATCCGCTTTGACATCGACGACGACCTTGCGCTGGTCCTTACGGCTGCTCTGGAACGCCATGGCGACATGGCCGGCACAATATGGGAAGCCGGGATGGGAGTTCAGGCCGCAATAGCCGAAAGCTGGGTCTTTTGGATCGCCGATCGGCCAGCGGCAATTGCGTTCGGTCAGCTCCAGGATCGAAATAACCTTGCCGTCATGAACCATCAACGGACGGGCCATGGCTTCCGGGGTCAGAGGCGGGTTAAACGGGGTGCCTTTGCTCGTTTGCTGGCCGCTGGATTTCGGGGCCGGCACGCTCTGATTGGCAATCGGTTTCTTGGCCGGGGCCACTTTCGGGGCCGGGACAGCCTTGAGCGCGGTCGGTTTGGCCAGCGGTTTAGCCGGGGCAGCCTTTGGAGCCGCCTTGGCCGGAGCTTTGGCAGCTGGCTTGGCGGCGGCAGCACCTTTGGCGGGCACAACCTTGCCCACAGGCTTCTTGGCCGCAGCAGCCGGTTTCTTGATCGGTGACGGGCGGCCGGACAGGCCCAGGCGGTGCGCTTTACCGATCACGGCATTACGCGTTACACCACCCAGCGTTTCAGCGATCTCAGAAGCGCTTTTGCCCTGTTGCCATAATTTTTTCAATTGATTGACGCGTTGGTCGTTCCAGCCTTCAGTCATTGGCACCACGGTTCATCGTTAAAGGTCATAATTTTCATAAAGCTATTTACCGCTTAAGACGGGAAACTCCGTCTCTCCCGTTTAAGAGAGTCATAAGACATTAAGCTTAAATTTAAATGGCGAAAGGAAACGCTTTTGTCAAGCAAAACCCCTCGCATGGCGACCTTTTCGCCTTATTCCGCTATTCTTTTCGTATGATGAGAGATTTATGACCGATCAAGACGCATCGTCCCCCGACCAGCCGCACGTTCCGCAGGACGCTCCCCAGACCGTCCCCAAGGGCGCTCCATCGGGTGTTTCGCCGGGTATTCCTGGTGCTCAGGCGGCGCCTTTGCCGGCCGGCCAGGCACAAAGCCTGCCTGAGACCGTGAATAGTGCGATTCGCCAGGCGCTGGAGGGCACGGGCGGCATGCGTCCGGAAGCCGTCAGCAAGGAATGGATGATCCGCTCCGGCCTGGTCGATTATGAGGACCCGCTCTTATCCTGTCTGGCTTTGATGACCAGCCTGTTGCAAAAACCGATTTCCCGCCAGGCGCTGAAAGCCGGCCTGCCGAATGCCGATACACGCTTTACGCCCGATCTGTGCATCCGGGCCGCCGACCGCGCCGGTTTCAGTGCCCGTATCGTGCAGCGTTCCGACATCAATAAAATTTCCGGCCTCGTTTTACCGTGTATCGTGCTGCTGCGTGACGGGAATGCCGCCGTTCTGCTGAAGATCGACCGCAAAACGAAAATGGCCGAACTGGCCGCCGCGGAAACCGGGGGCAAGATCTATGTGTCTCTGAAAGAGTTGGCACAGGATTATATCGGTCACGCTATTTTCGTCCGTCCGAAATTCGCGTTTGACCCGCGTTCCGATTATCACAGCAAATATGATGTCAAAGACTGGTTCTGGGGAACGCTCAACCGTTTCCGCCCGATCTATGTGCACACGATCCTGGCGTCGTTGCTGATCAATATTTTTGCACTGGTGTCACCACTCTTCACGATGAATGTCTATGACCGCGTGGTGCCGAACAATGCGATTGAGACACTGGCCGTTCTCGCGCTGGGTGTGTTCCTGGTCTATACATTCGATCTGGTCCTGAAATATTTACGGTCCTATTTCATCGATGTGGCCGGTAAGAATGCCGATATCATCATCGCCAGCAAATTGCTGGAGCGCGTCATGGCGATGCGCCTGGATAAAAAACCTGAATCCGTCGGGATGATGGCGAACAACCTGAAAGAATATGAAACGGTACGCGATTTCTTCACCTCCGGCACGCTGGTGATGCTGATCGATCTGCCATTTGCGTTATTGTTCATCGGTGTGATCGCACTGATCTCCGGGCCATTGGCGCTTATTCCGCTGATCGCCGTCCCGATCATCATCACGCTGGGCTGGGTATTGCAAAAACCGCTGAAGCGCATCACCGATCTGACGCATGCGGAAAGTAACCAGAAACATGCGATGCTGGTGGAAACTTTATCCGGTCTGGAAACGATCAAGACGTCCGGCGCGCAAAGCCGTGTGCAGGGGCGCTGGGAAAATGTCGTCAGCCGCACGGCTGATACATCGACCAAAGCGAAAAAAATAGGCACGCTGGCCACCGGCCTGACGCAATATATCATGAACCTGACCACCGTGACGATCGTGGTGGTGGGCGTCTTCATGATCAGTTCCAAAATGATCACGATGGGTGCGCTGATTGCGACGACGATGCTGGCCGGGCGTGCTTTGGCACCGATGGGGTCTGTGGCCGGTCTGTTGCTGAAATACGAACAATCCCGTGTCTCGCTGGAATCGCTGAATAAACTGATGAACACACCGTCCGAACGTCCGATGGATAAAGTTTTCCATCACGTGCCGGAATTGCAGGGCCAGATCGAGTTCCAGAATGTCAGTTTTTCCTATCCGAACCAGCAGGGCAAAGCGCTGGATGATGTATCCTTCTCGATCCGTCCGGGTGAGCGTGTGGCGATCCTCGGCAAGATCGGGTCCGGTAAAAGTACGATTGGCCGGATGCTGATGGGTCTGTATGAACCATCCGAGGGAACAATCCTGCTTGATGGCATTGATATACGCCAGATCGATCCGGCGGATGTACGCCGTCATATCGGTTATGTCGGCCAGGATAATTATCTTTTCTATGGCACGGTGCGCGAGAATATCGCTTATGGTACGCCGCATGTGGATGAGAATGCCATTCAGATCGCTGCGCACTTTTCCGGTGTGATGGATTTCGTCCGCCAGAAAGCGCATGGTATGGATTTGCCGGTGGGTGAACGTGGTATGGCTCTGTCGGGTGGTCAGCGTCAATCGGTTGCCATTGCACGCGCCCTGGTGGGTAACCCGCCGATCCTGATGATGGATGAGCCGACCAGTAACATGGACAGTGTCTCGGAAAATCGTTTCCAGGAACGTATCGGCGGTTACCGCGGTTTGAAAACATTGATCTGTGTGACGCACCGTTCCTCGATGCTGGCGATTGCCGATCGTATCATCGTCATGGATAATGGTCGTATTGTTGCAGATGGTCCAAAAGAACAAGTATTACAGGCCTTGCAACAGGGCGATGTGAAGAAAGGTTAAGCGCGATGGCGATGGATTGGAACAAGATCAAGCATTTTCTCCTGCCTCTGCCGGATGAAGACACGCGCGAGGATATAGACTTTATGACGGATGTCGAAGCGGCTATTCGTCGCTCCGGCTCGCAAATGGCTTTTATCACAACGCTGGCGGCGGCCGGTGTTATTGTGCTGTTTATCATCTGGGCGCAATTCGCGACATTGGATGAAGTGACCAAAGGCGAGGGCCAGGTCATCGCCTCCAGCCGCACACAGGTGATCCAGAGTCTTGAGGGCGGTATTGTCTCCGAGATTTTGATTCAGGAAGGCCAGATGGTCGAAAAAGACCAGGTGTTGCTGAAAATCGATAACGTCACGGCCGAAGCGACATTGAAAGAAAAAGAAGCGCGTTATTACTTCCTGAAAGGCAGTATCGCGCGCCTCGTGGCGCAGATCGAAGACAAACCGCTCGATTTTCCGGAAGAATTGAAAAAGAATGCACCTTCCGTCGTCACCGACCAGATCGCGCAATATAATCTGAAGAAGAGCCAGCAACAGGCGGAATTATCCGTTCTGGAAAGCCAGGTGTCGCAACGTAGCCAGGAAGTGAACGAGATGCGTTCCCGGTTGAATCAGCTGAACGGCAATTTGCAGGTCAAGGTCGAGGAATTGAACATGACCAGCCCGATGGTGGCGCAAGGGATCATGCCGAAAGTGGATCTGTTGCGTATCGAAGGCCAGGTCACCGATTTGCGTGGCGAGATACGTACGATTCAAACTTCCATTCCACGTGCGCAAACGGCCGTGTCCGAAGCCAATCAGCGCATCAGCGAAGTCAAGGCAAAAGGAAAAGCCGAAGCCTCCACAGAATTAGGCGCTGCCAAAGCGGAGCTGGATTCCCTGGGGAATGTCCTGACGGTCGGTCAGGATAAAGTGCAGCGGACGCAGATGCGTTCACCGGTCAAAGGAACGGTCAAGCAATTGAAAATCAACTCCATCGGCGGTGTTATCAAGCCAGGTGAGGATGTGATTGAGATCGTGCCGGCGGGCGATAAATTACTGGTCGAAGCACGTGTGCGCCCGGCCGATATCGCTTTTATCCTGCCGGGCCAAAAAGCCATGGTGAAAATCACGGCGTATGATTTCTCGATCTATGGCGGTCTTGTAGGTAAAGTGCAGGAGATCAGCGCCGATACAATCCAGGATCCGAAAGGTGAAAGTTTCTATCGCGTGAAAATCCGTACGGATAAAACCACGATTGAGCATCGTGGCAAGGTCTTGCCGATCATTCCGGGTATGATGGCGCAGGTGAATATCCTGACCGGGGAGAAAAGCGTATGGGCTTATCTGATGAAGCC
>DASWYT010000078.1:0-7512 GCA_036404835.1 Alphaproteobacteria bacterium
ATGACCGGATGGATGTGATCAGCGACCGGGCCTATCCGTTCGATATCCGCCTGTCTGCCGGCGAAAAGAATTCTTACGCCTTGTTTTGCGACAGCGGCCTCAGCAGCGACCCGACCTGTTACATGACCAGCCCGAAATGCCAGTGGTGGGAAGACAGAATTGATACGCAGACAAATCCATACTGCCAGAATATAACAGCTTTTCCGGGAACCGATTTCGTTATTCCAGGTGATGGCTGCCTGTATGCCAGCGGCCATACCAACAACATGTTCAACGAACACCGCAAATTCTGCCTGACCAATGGCAATCTGGTGGAAGTGCGCCAGGGTGTGCTGAAAGTGGGATTAACCACAACGGCCCTGCAGGATATCACACTCTATAATGACCAGATGCTGACCAGAGCGGTGACCATTGTCAAAGCCGGGGAGCCAGTCGAGGTGATGGCCGCACAAAATGAGCCGCAAAGTCTGAATGGCCAGCAATCTCAGATATATTTATTGAGCAACACATACGGCATTACGGGATGGACATCCCTGCAATACGGCAACCAGCAGGCCACCCAGATCAAAGGTCTATTTTATAATGGTGATTAAACCGCAGGCTTTGTTGCGTTGCGCAGCCCGCTGATGATCATGCCGATCGTCCACCAGAATAAAGTGCCGCTCCAGTTGATAAAGACGCTCATATTGCCCTGCAACGGCCAGAGCAACACGACCAGTCCCATCAATAGGCAGAGTTGCGGCAGATAAATATGCGGCGCGCTGTTGCGCTGTTGCCAGACATGTGTGACGGCATCCTTGCTCCATAATCCGATCAGCAGAATAAACAGGCCTAAACCGACCAGGCCCGTATCGGCCAGCCATTCGAGGTACGGATTATGCGGATGACGGGCGCAATCAAACTGGTCCGGTGTTTCCGGGATGGCATCGCGATAACCGATGGCCTGGCCGTCTTTTTCGCACAGGAAAACGAAATTCTTCGGACCGACACCCAGGAGCGGCGATTGTTTCCATGCCGTCACTGCATTGTGGAAGATCATGCCATAGCCGGTTTGATCCAAATTCTGAATCATCTGGCGGCCTTCGACCATGCGGGTGAGCAGGATCGGTTGTGTGGCTATAAACGCCATGATGGCGATTATCATCGGCAGGCCGTAAGTGAGCAAAGGCTTGCGGAAATTTTTGGCAAAGCAGAAGAAAATACCTAAGGACAAACCGGTCAGCAAAATAGCCATGCGCTCACCGCTCAGGAAGATGGCCAGGGCGATCATGCCGATAAAACCTAAGGGCAGCAAAACACGTTTGATATAACTTGTTTGCTGCTGCGCCCATTGCATGACGGGGGCTGTTCCCAGCCACAGCAGGCGCGTCAGGAAAATGCCAACGACATAACGGTTGAACGGGCCGGTGAGACGTTCCGTACCGAGCAATTTAATGCGGCCGGACAGGCTGTAACCGAACACATATTGCACCAGCGTATCGATGGCGACGGCGAAAATAAGAATGGCCAGAAAATGGCTGCTGGCCTTGGGCCACCAGGAAATTTTGCTCTGCCAGAATACGAGTGACGCAATCAGCACCACCCAGCGAATCCATTCAGCAGCACGTTGCAGGGCGATCTTTTGATCGGCCAGCGCAAAAAAAGCACTGAGCAGTAACACGCCCCATAAGACCAGGCCGACCTGCACCCAGCGGACACGCAACCATGACCAATCACGTGTGCGGGTACAATGGAGCAGGAACAACACGCCTGTTGTCACCACGGCGACATCGGCCCAGAAACGGCCGAGGATCAGGCAAAAAGGAACGGAGAGAGCCAGAATGGCGGCGCTGTCGGTTAATGTGATCTGCCGCCAGCGTGATAATAAGGATAATAAATGATGCATCAGATCAGCGGTGATTCATCAGGGAACGACGCAGCTGGTCGATCTGGTTCTGGCAACGCATGGCGGCGAAATGAGTGGAACGTTCCATGCAATCGCGCTGTACGCCGTATAATGTATTCGGGTCTTCGATCAATCCCTGGATCGCCAGCGCCAATCCCTGTGGTGTGACCGGATCGACGACGACACCGCTATTGCCCAGGATTTCATACAGGGAACCATGGCCCGAACTGACCAGGGCCGCGCCTGCGGCCAGGGCTTCAATGGCGGTCCGGCCAACCGGTTCCGGTGCAATCGATGGCACGACGGCTACGCTGGAACGTGCATAGAGTTGCTGCAATTTATCGTGCGGCTGCGTATCGAGCCAGATGGCCTGGCGGCCCAGTTTTTTCAAATTGACATGGATGGCCTGCAGATAGGATTTTTGCTGCGGCGTCGGCTTGGTCGGGCTGCTGCCCACAACCAGCAGGCGCCATTGCGGATGATGCGGCAACAGCAATTGCATCGCATGAGCCAGTTCCAGCAGGCCTTTTTCCGGGACAACACGGCCGACATATAAAATCAGGCGCTCTTTCGGGCCGGCTTGCTGCACTTCGGCACCGTGATAAACCACATGGACGTGATCTGTGCGGGCCGCTTCCAGTCCGGTGATAAACCGGCGGCGCACATAGTCGCTGCTGCAGACGATGGCACTGGCTTTATTGATAAAGGCCCAGCGCAATTTCGGTGTGCTGAGCAGGGGGATCAGGGCCGGGTCCTGGTGCAGGTAGAAAATATTCGGGATGTTCGGGAAACGGCGGGCGATCTTGGCAAATGTCTCCACATCATTGTGGACTTCGAGCAATTGCGGCAGCGGCGAGGTCAGTTCGCGCAGGAAGCTTTGGATATAACGCGATTGCGCCGAACGGAAGAGCGACCAGCGCGGGCTTAAGCCCTGGAAACGCACTTCACGGAAGAGACGGGTGCGTGGCGTATCCTGGCCATAGACGGTAATGCCGCTGCGGTACGGGCTGTAGAAACATGTGTCGCGCACGAAAATACTGACCGCATCAGCGGCAGAAGGCGTGAAATTTTCGGCCGGTGGCAGTACGACGGCAATGCGGCGGTTGGATTTACCGGGTTGTACCATGAAAAGCGGTCCCGTTACCGTGATAAGGAATTGATCTTAGAAATTAATTCTGGATCTTATTCTAAACCAATAGCCGATTTATAGATATCCAGCAATTCTTCCTCTTCACGGCGCTTTTCGGACGCCATTTTACGGAGGCGGACGATCATGCGCATGATTTTGCTGTCGAAACCGGCACTTTTGGCTTCGGCATAGACATCGCGAATATCATCGGCCAGGCCGGATTTTTCTTCTTCAAGTCGTTCAACACGTTCAATATATTGTTTTAAACGCTCGCCGGATACGCCTTGTACATCAGCCATGGAATCATGCCTTTTAAGAGAGAAAAATGGGGTGGGTTATTCTTAGAGATTGTGCGCCGTTGCGTCAATTGCGCCACGGCGTTAGAATGGCTTTATGTTCAGCCTCTTTCAGGCGCGGCCGGTGACAACAGCAAAAACGCTGGCCCTGCGCCATGACCATCCCGATTTACCCTGGCCGGTTATTTTCAAGAAATTGCGCCGCGCCCGGCAATTGACGCTTCGACTCGATTCCAAAAAACAGGAAATCGTGCTCTCGATGCCGATGCGTGTGGGCAAACGTGAGGCTATCGCCTTCCTGGAAAGCCAGCGGGACTGGCTCGACCGGCAATTAACCAAAGCCCCGCAACCTTTTATCCTGCAAATCGGCGAGACCATCCCGCTGTTAGGCCGTGACCGGCTGATCCGGCACGCATTAGGCAATGGTCGTGGGGTTCATGTCGCGATGCATGACGATGAACTGGTCGTCACCGGTAATCCAGACCGTGTGCCACGGGCTTTATATCGCTTTATCAAAGATTTAGCCGAAAAACACATCACGACCCTGTCCGTGCAGAAGGCCGCCCTGATCCAGAGGCCAATTAACAGTCTGACTTTACGGGATACCAGCACGCGCTGGGGCAGTTGTACGTCGGAGGGGGATTTGAGTTTCTGCTGGCGGTTGATCCTGGCCCCGGCGGAAGTGGTGGATTATGTCGTCGGGCACGAAGTCGCCCATCTGGTCCATATGCATCATAAGCCGACCTTCTGGCAGCTCTGCCGCGAACTGACGCCTTACACGACCATGGGCAAGAACTGGCTCAAACAACATGGTGAAACTTTAAGGGTTGTTTTACCAGCGAAAGTTTAAGGTCGGTCGGACTGGATTTAAGCCATAAGTTGGCTTAGACTTGTCCAAACTTTATTCCCCACCGTAACGGACTCTTCCCGTGCTGAAAAAATCACTTCTCTTATTATTTGTCTGCGCCCTCAGCCTGATCGCCCTGCCGGCTTTTGCCGTGCAACTGCCGGAAACGATCTGGTACCATTATCTCTTGCCGGCGGCGTCCCCGGTGAAAGAACGTATCGAACATTTCCATGCGATTCTGCTGGTGATCATCACCACGATTTCCGTGATTGTGGTTGTTGTTCTCGCTTATACGATGGTGCGTTTCCGCCGCAAAGCCAATCCGGTGCCAAGCACCACGACGCATAATGTCAAACTGGAAATTATCTGGACGTTGCTGCCATGTCTGATCCTGGTTGTGATCATGTGGTATTCCTTCCCACTGATGTATTACATGGACAAGGCGAAACACCCATCCGTCACGCTGAAAGTAACCGGTTACCAATGGTATTGGGGTTATTCCTATCCAGACCAGGAAATCGAAGAATACAGCAATTATTATATCCCGGGCGAAGACCAGGATACGAAGAATGAATTCGCCGAGTTGCGCGCTCTGCCGACTTACCAGCGTCTGCTCTCCACCTATGACCTGACCACCAGCAAGCCATCCTTTGTCGTGCTGCCGGCGAATGAAGATATTCGCGTGCTGATCACGGCGGGTGACGTGTTGCATTCCTGGGCGCTGCCGATGATGGGCGTCAAGAAAGATGCTGTTCCGGGCCGCATCAACGAGACATGGCTGCGCATCAACGAGCCGGGCATTTACTATGGCCAGTGTTCCGAGATTTGCGGTACGAACCATGGTTTCATGCCGATTGAAATTCGCGCCGTCCCGATGGACACCTTCAAGACATGGTCCGCCATGATGAAGGACGACAGCACCAAGGCGATGGCCTATATCCAGGATGAAACACTGGCCTATGCCCAGAACCGCATTGTCGCGCCGAAACTGACATTGCAGACATTGTGGGATGATCTGAAACAGGACATCACGAAATAATAGCGCTCAAGATTAAAAAAGGTAACGGAGTTAATTTAAATGGCAAAAGCACATAACGACCACGCTGTGAAACATGATGCGCATGGTCATGACGACCATCACGATCACAAGCCTGGTTTCTTCACACGCTGGTTCCTGTCGACGAACCATAAGGATATCGGATCACTCTATCTGATCTTCTCGGTTGCCGCCGCGCTGATCGGTGTCGCGTTCTCGATGCTGATGCGTCTGGAATTGCTGCATCCGGGCCTGCAGGTCATTAAAGACGGTCAGAACTGGAACGTGATGATCACCGCACATGGCCTGATCATGATCTTCTTCGTCGTGATGCCGGGTTTGATCGGCGGTTTCGGTAACTGGTTTGTGCCGCTGATGATCGGTGCGCCGGATATGGCGTTCCCGCGTCTCAATAATATCAGCTTCTGGCTGATCGTTCCGTCCTTCGGTTTGGCGCTCTATGCTGTTCTTCTTTATTATATCCAAGGTGCTGGCGGTCTGGGGACTGGTTGGACGATGTATCCGCCGCTCTCAGGCATTGCGGGCCATGCGGATAAAGCCGTCGACCTTGCAATCTTTTCGCTGCACTTAGCCGGTGCATCCTCGATCCTGGGGGCGATCAATTTTATCACCACGATCTTCAACATGCGCGCGCCCGGTATGACCTTGCACAAAATGCCTTTGTTTGTCTGGGCGATGCTGGTGACATCCTTCCTGCTGGTTCTGTCGCTGCCGGTTCTCGGTGGTGCGATCACCATGTTGCTGACCGACCGTAATTTCGGCACATCCTTCTTCAAACCGGATGGCGGTGGCGACCCGATCCTGTTCCAGCATCTTTTCTGGTTCTTCGGTCACCCGGAAGTATACATCATGATTTTGCCGGCTTTTGGTATTGTCAGCCATATTGTATCGACCTTTTCCCGTAAGCCGGTCTTCGGTTATCTGGGGATGGTGTATGCCATGGTGGGTATCGGCGCCGTCGGCTTTATCGTGTGGGCGCACCATATGTTCACCACCGGTATCAGCATCAACACGCGCGCTTACTTTACCGCGGCCACACTGATTATCGCGGTACCGACCGGGATCAAGATTTTCTCCTGGATCGCGACGATGTGGGGTGGCTCGATCACATTTGAAACCCCGATGCTGTGGGCAATCGGTTTCATCATTCTCTTCACTGTCGGTGGTGTCACAGGTGTGGTTCTGGCGAATGCCGGTATGGATATCGTGCTGCACGATACATACTATGTCGTTGCGCATTTCCATTACGTGTTGTCGCTCGGTGCGGTGTTCGCATTGTTCGCCGGATGGTATTACTGGATCGGCAAGATTTCTGGTCATCAATATCCGGAATGGGCCGGCAAGATCCATTTCTGGCTGACCTTTATCGGCGTCAATCTGGTCTTCTTCCCGCAGCATTTCTTAGGGTTGGCCGGTATGCCACGCCGTATTCCGGATTATCCCGACATGTATGCCGGTTGGAACTATGTATCGTCCGTCGGTGCCGCGATTACCGGTATCTCCGTGATCTGGTGGCTTGGTTTGGCGCTGTACACACTGACATGCGGCAAGAAAGCTGCTGATAATCCATGGGGTGAGGGCGCCAATACGCTCGAATGGACATTATCGTCCCCACCACCATTCCACCAATTCGAAATTCAGCCACGCGTCGTTTAAGCGCGTTGCAGGTAAAAACAAAAAAAGCCCGGTTCAAACCGGGCTTTTTTTATGGGTATCAATTTTTTTGATTACATCGCAATCATAGGTGTGATGATCGGGTTTTTGTATGGCGCCGCTTTTTTAGCAGGTGTTTCTTCTACTGCAAGTGTAGTTGGTGCTGTGGTTTGTGGAACATTTTCAAAGAATGTTGCGGCATCTTCCTGTGCAGCTGATTTTGCAAGGATGCGTGTTGTATCGTCGATATAAGGATTTTGGTCTAATGACTCGATGAAAGCATTTGTCGGTGAGTTATTCATGGCAGGAAACTCTGTAAGGGGTTGGATATCCAGAATATGAACGATTATTACAATTTGCAAGCAAAATTTGTAATAATATTATTACTCTTGAGCGGGAACCCCAATCTTCTTCGCCAAACGAGGGTGAAGCCGTACAAAATTGGCTTGCAGGGCATTCAGGCCTAAGTTGCGGGCGCCTTCGGATAAAGGGGTGCCATCCGATAATGTCGCATTGGCCAGATACTGCACGGTATTTTTGTATCCTGTGATCAGTTCTTCATCGGATAACGGGGTTATGATTGTGTCTGACATGATATTCTCCGTAATTTGTAATATACTTTACCGTAGTCTATTGATTCTGTAA
>DASWYT010000079.1:0-5997 GCA_036404835.1 Alphaproteobacteria bacterium
GGGAGCAATTCACCGATGCCGTGATCAAAACGCTGAACCATGGCAAGGAACATATCGTGTTCATGCTGTGGGGTGCGTATGCGCAGAAAAAAGGCGCCTTTATCGACCGTCAGAAACATCGGGTGCTGCAATCCGCGCACCCGTCGCCACTCTCGGCGCATCGCGGTTTCCTGGGCAATGGCCATTTCTCTGCAACGAATGACTATCTGGAAAAAACCGGCCAGACTACGATCAAGTGGGACCAGCTATAATAAGCGGTTTTTGAATAGGGCTGAGTGAACCCGGATCGACAACGACTTGCTCTGGGTTGCGCCAGTGGCTTGCTTTATACCATCCCTGATTATAGATGGTCGGATCGCTATAATGATATCCATCCTTGCGGCAGACTTCTTTTAAAGTAAGCGTATCCTTTTTGGTGATATTACTCATATCGACCGGGGGTGTTAATTCGCAAGTGAATTTTGTCGACGGGTCCATGTAATTCCATGTATTCGGCAACATCTGACGATAATGAACGCGTGTGACGAGACTTGGTTGGAAACGCAGAACCACTGATCCAACCTGATATACGAGAGCTTGAAATCCCATATTCAATGGTCGTGGTTCAACGAGATTTCTATGATGTCTATCAATCCATCGCCCAGCAGCGATGAATTGATTGAACATGATCTTGGACGTGTCATGGTCATTCTCGGCATGTGCTACGCGTGACTGAAAGCTGTTGAATTGTTCCCGCCGTTTCAGGATTTCGGCACTGTTTTTTGTCGGCCTGTAGTAATCCAGCATCAGCGGGAAATGGTCCAAGCTGGCCATCATGCTCTGCGCAAAAAGATGAGGGGTCGTTTTATGCATCCGCGCAATATAGCGAGAATTTATAATTATGTCAATTATTAAAAGGTGATGTTAATCACCCAGCAATTCACGGATTTCCGGCAAGACTTCCTGGATATTCTTGCCTGTGGCGTTTTCGTCCAGGGCTTTGACGTACCATTGAGGCAGGCCGCCTTCATCGGGGCGTTTTTGCAAGTTCAGCACGATCTTGGCGCGGGCTTTGTCGTTGCTGCTGAAATTATAGCGGCCAACCTCTTTTTGCTGGACCGGGTCGTAAATGCGCCAATAGCAATTCTCGACCTGGTCGAAGCGGCTGCCTTTAAAGGAACTGACGACGAAGAAGACATTTCTTGTTTCCTCGTTCATCTGGTTAAGATCGATGGTCATGCTTTCATCATCGCCTTCGGTCTGGTCGATTTCATCACCGACCGTTTCATCTCCCTTATGGCGGACGCCGCCGCATTTGCTTTGCAACTGGGCATACCAGACCGTGTCCAGTTTCTCATTTTCCTGGTCATACATCACGCAGGACAGGTCAAGGTCGCAATCATAGCGTTCTTTCAGCAGCTTGTTCAGAAAGCCGGGCTTACGCTTATTGTCCCAGCCGATCCCGATCATCAGGATCGTGCTGTTGATTCCGAGCTGACGTATAGAAACCTGTTGATTACGCTTGAAAATATGACTCACGCTTGAACTCCGTTAATGATCTCGTGCCTTGATTATAATAAATTTTCTGCTAAAGTCAGCCTGTATATTTCCTAAAAAAACAAAGGTTTTGACTGTGTCCTATCAGTATATTTACGTCATGAAATCCCTGTCGAAGACTTACCCGGGCGGTAAGAAGGTTCTCGACAATGTCTGGCTGTCATTTTTCCCGGGCGCGAAGATTGGTGTATTGGGTCCGAACGGTTCCGGTAAATCGACCCTGCTGAAGATCATGGCCGGCCTGGATAATGAATATTCCGGTGAAGCCTTTGTGGCCGATGGCGTCAAAGTCGGTTACCTGCAACAGGAACCGCAACTGGACCCGACCAAGACCGTGCAGGAGAACGTCATGGAAGCGTTGGGCGAGACCAAGGCTTTGCTGGATCGTTTCAACGAAGTCTCTTACAAATTCGCCGACGTCACCAATGATGATGAGATGAATGAATTGCTGGCTGAACAGGCCGTGCTGCAGGAAAAGATCGATGCGCTGGATGCGTGGGATCTGGACCGTCATGTCGAACGTGCGATGAGCGCCTTGCGCTGCCCGCCGGGTGACTCTCCGGTGACATCTTTGTCCGGTGGTGAGAAACGCCGTGTTGCTTTGGCCCGCCTGTTGCTGTCGAAGCCTGACATGCTGTTGCTCGATGAACCGACCAACCATTTGGACGCTGAATCCGTAGCCTGGCTGCAACGCTTCCTGGCCGATTATCCGGGCACTGTCGTCATGGTCACGCACGACCGTTACTTCCTCGACAATGTGACGGGCTGGATTCTGGAACTTGACCGCGGAACAGGTATTCCATACGAAGGCAATTACACATCCTGGCTGGAACAAAAAGAAAAACGGATGCAGCAGGAGAGCAATACCGAAGAAGCCCGTCAGAAAACACTGGCACGCGAACTGGAATGGATCCGTCAGGGCGCCAAGGCCCGCCAGGCCAAGAGCAAGGCCCGTATCACTGCATACGAGGAATTGCTGGCTGAATCGAAAAACCAGTCACCGGATAAAATGCAGATCGTTATCCCAACCCCGGAACGTTTGGGCCAGAATGTTATTCTGGTCGATAACGTGTCCAAAGGTTTCGGCGACCGTCTGTTGATCGACAATCTGACCTTCAAACTGCCGCCGGGTGGTATTGTTGGCATTATCGGACCGAACGGTGCCGGTAAAACCACCTTGTTCAAAATGTTCTCCGGCAATGAAAAACCGGATAGCGGCACCGTGACGATTGGCGAGAGCGTCAAGCTCGGTTTCGTTGACCAAAGCCGCGACAGTCTGAACAATGACAAGAATGTCTGGGAAGAAATTTCCGATGGTCTGGATATCGTCGATCTGAACGGTCGCACCATGCCAAGCCGTGCCTATGTATCATCCTTTAACTTCAAAGGCGCCGACCAGCAGAAAAAAGTCGGCATGCTGTCCGGTGGTGAGCGTAACCGTGTTCACCTCGCGAAAATGCTCAAATCCGGTGCGAACGTGTTGCTGCTCGATGAACCGACCAACGATCTGGATGTCGAAACATTGCGCGCGCTGGAAGACGCACTCGAAAAATTCCCAGGCTGTGCCGTCGTGATTTCACACGACCGCTGGTTCCTGAACCGTCTGGCCACCCACATCCTGGCCTTTGAAGGCGACAGCCATGTCGAATGGTTTGAAGGTAACTTCGAAGATTACGAAGAAGACCGCAAACGCCGCCTGGGTTCGACCTATGAACCGGAACGTATCAAATATCGTAAGATTGCCTGATAGGGGATCATGGAATGAAACTGATCCAGCTCAATCTGTGGGATGGACGGTTAATCCGTAATATCGAGCAATTTCTGCAAGACCAGCAGCCGGATATTCTCTGCCTGCAGGAACTTGAATTTTATCCGGATCATGCGGACTGGCACCTGGCGGCTTTGAAAAAAGTAACCGGGCTGGAGCATCATTATTTCTCCCGCGCTCTTGGTTACAAGCATTTCGGCAAGGATTGCGAGTGGGGAAATTGCATCATCAGCCGTTATCCATTGCTGGATAAGCACAGTCATTTCGTCCATGGCGAATATGACCCGGACTGGTATATCGGCAAGGATTTCAACAAACGTAACGTCCAGAGCGCCAGGGTGGAAACGCCTGCCGGCACATTCAATATCGTCAATCACCATGGCCTGCATGTGCCGGGCACCAAGCTGGGCAATGATCTGATCACCAGTGTGATGCAGGGTATTTATGATCATATCGTCACATTAGGTGGTCCGACGATCCTGACCGGTGATTTTAACCTGGCCCCGGAAAGCCCATCCCTGAACGTATTAAACGACAATATGCGGAATTTGTGCGTTGAGAATAACATCGAAACAACACGCAACTTTACCGCAAAACGCCTGGTTGAAGTGTGTGATTACATTTATGTATCACGGGATATAAAGGTCAAAAACTTTTATGTGCCCGATGATATCATGTCGGATCATCAGCCCCTGGTTCTGGAACTATAAGGAAATGATGATGTCTACAGAGGAAATGCTGGATCATATCGATACGAATGATAATGTCATTGGCATGATGTCACGCAAAGAGATCCATGCCAAAGGTTTGCTGCACCGGGAAGTTGCTATTTTATTTGTAACACCAGATGGTTACTTTATTTTTCAGCGTCGTAGCATGAAGAAAGCCACTAATCCTGGCTTGTTAGCATTTACAGTTGCAGGTCATGTCGTATCGGGCGACACATACGAGGAAGCTGTTTTAAAGGAAGCAGAAGAAGAGACTGGTTTGAAACTAAGCCTGTCTGATTTGGTTCTTATCAAAAAAGACCACGCGCAAAGTGATGCCAATAATTGTCTGCGTGTTTTGTATGGCTATGTCTTTAAAGACTCAATAGATCAATTACGCATAGAAGAAGATGAAGGCGATGGCTTTGTATTGATCCCAGGTAAAAATATTTTTGATTTACCTGATCAGTTGCGTAAGAATGTTGCCACAAGCTTATTGGATCCAGCCCGCTACAAAGATATTTATAGTAATGTTCTTGCGTTGGTTCAGTAACGTCAGTCAAGAAAAAAACAAATAGCTATTTCAAACGATTTAAATCCAATCAATTTGCGGAATGTCAAAATAGTGAAAATAGACTTTGCTTTTTGGTCTGGGTTAGGCCGTAATGGTCCTGCAACCTTTACCACATGGAGAATCCTATGGCCGAGCAAATGCTTGAAATCGTTGATGAGAATGACATCGTTATCGGGACTGCATCCCGTAAAGAGATTCACGCCAAAGGCTTGTTGCACCGTGAGGTCAATGTGATTTTCATGACACCGACGGGCGAGCTGATTTTTCAGCGCCGCAGTAAAACAAAAAATGTTTGTCCCAATATTCTTGATGCCGCCGCTGCCGGTCATGTCGAGATCGGCGATTCCTATGAGGCGACAGCTTTGAAAGAAGCGATTGAAGAAACCGGTATCGCTATTGATCCATCCGAATTAGTCTTTATCAAGAAAGAATATTGTTCCATCACGGAAAAGAATGTCGAGAATAACTGTTTCCGCGCGATCTTCGGTTATATCTATGATGGCGACGTCACTGACATGCAGATCGAAGAGGGGCAGAGTGCAGGTTTTGAACTCTATCCGCTTAAAGACATGTACGCATTACCCGAAGACCTAAGCCGGCAATTCATGATGCGTTTTGTCACACCAGAGCGCAGTGCGGATGTCTATGAAACATTGGAAGGTATGATCGCTTGACTGGTGCATCGCCTTACTATGATCAATTAAAAGGCGTGTGGTCGTTTAAACGTACCATCATCGACCAGCGTCTGAATCAAACACTGACAGCACAAGGCCAGGCCAGTTTCCAACCGGCCGAAACACCCCAAACACTTTTATACCGGGAAGAGGGACGCTTTAATGCCGATCAGGAATTTTTCCGCGAATACATATATGTTTTCGATGGCGACAAAATAACTATCTTATTCGCGGACGACCCAACCAGAGGTAAAATTTTTCAAACGATTTGTCCAGGAACAGAAAACATAACGGATCGTCATCTTTGTGGTCCGGATTGTTATGATGGTCGGTATGATTTTCAAACCGCGCAGTGCTTTGTGATTGCACAACAGGTCACTGGACCACGTAAAAACTACACGATGGAAACAATATATAACCGCTCTAAGACGCTCTAAAATAATAGTTTTTTATTATTGACATAATTTAACATGATCGTTAAGATCATCGACCATGCCACGCAAAAAGACCCCAACTTTATTACAGCATCTTGGTATCAAGAAGCAGGATTTCTCCAGCAATCCCTTATATGGCGGGCCGGCTTTCGCACGTGTAACGGAAATCATCAAGGGTTTTCATGAGAATGGCGGTCTATGCCGCCAAGAAACAGTTGGTCAATTCGAAGAACGCCATGGCTATTCTCCTGAAGCAGCATCAAACTCATGTTATGATAGCGCAGTTGGTCTTTTGGTGTCGGGT
>DASWYT010000080.1:0-13501 GCA_036404835.1 Alphaproteobacteria bacterium
AAGTCCGGTGCCTGATAACTCATCACATCGACGAAAGAAATATTGCAACCCCGCCCCTGCGCCTCGCTCTCCAGCTTGCCCAGGATTTTACGGGCCATGCCCTGGCTGCGACAGGCCGCATCCACCCATACATATTTGATAATAAGCGTGCCTTCGACCGTATGGCCGATCACCCCGCCGATCAGGCTTTCCCTGTCATAGACCAGAACGTTGAGCGGCCGGGCCAGCGCGATGGCCGAATCGTTATTGGCCGTCTCCAGGCCGATCTCGATAATGACATTGGCTTCCGGTTCTTCTTCGTGCGTGATTCTGAAATCGAAAGCCTTCATCGTTTATACCGCCTGTTGCCTGATCCAATCCATCGCCAGATCGGTAAATACGTTACGGACATTTTCATCGCGGATTTCATCCAGGGCCGGGCCGATAAAAGCCTGCATCAGCAGGATTTTCGCCTGGGCTTCGGACAGACCGCGTGACCGGAGATAGAATAACGGACCTGTATCGAGTTGACCAGTCGTCGCACCGTGCGAACATTTTACATCATCCGCATAGATTTCCAGTTCCGGTTTGACATCGACTTCCGCCGTGCGGGACAGCAGCAACGCATTGTTCAACTGATAACCATCGGTTTTCTGCGCTGCGCGGTGGACATGGACTTTGCCCTGGAACACGGCGCGGGCGCTGCCGGCAACAATCCCCTTAAAGGTCTGGTTCGATGTGCCGTGCGGCTGGTGGTGTTCGATCAGGATGGTCGTATCGAGATGCTGTTGCTGGGCCGCCAGATAAACACCATTGACGCGGCATTCCGTATTCGGGGCGATCAGATGTGCCCGCACATCGTGACGCGCCAGCTTAGACCCCATCATCAGGCAGAAATGGTCATAAGACGCATCGCGACCGACATGGATATTGCTGGTAACGAAATGCGCTGCGCGTTGCGTGTCATTCTGCCAGCGGTAATGATGCAATCTGGCATGGGTGCCGACATGAATATCGAAACCGATATTGACACCATAGGATTCCTGACCATGCGTCACTTCGACAATCGTCGATTCCGAATGGTCTTCCGCTACGATCACGCAACGGCTGTGCGCCATCGGTGCAGCGGCAAGTTCACCGTTACGGCCCAGCGTCACATATTGCACGATAATCGGCGTCGCGGCGCAGCTGGTTTTCTTGGCGATATGCAGGACGATACCATCCTGGGCATATTGTCCATTCAGCGCCAGCAGGAACTGATCGTCATGGAAACCATTTTCCGGGAGATATTGTTGCAGCCAGGCGCCATGCTCATTCGCTGCATTGGCAAAACTGTATAAGGTCACGCCTTCGGGCAATTGATCGGCCTGTGACAAATCGGCGCGATATACACCATTCACCAACGTAATGCGCACAGCATTTTCCAACGCACCCTGCATCGTATTGGGCAGGGATGGCACAGTATCGGCCGTCGCCTGTTCGCCGATCCGGCGTTCGGGCGCCAGCATCATCTGTTCCAGCGGTTTGAGCGACGTGTATTTCCATTTTTCATGGCGCGTCGTCGGCAGGCCGTTTTGCTGCATATAGGCAGCGCCTGCCTGGCGCAGCGTGTCGAGCATCGGCTGAGTGTCTTTTTTAAGTGGCTGCATGGCCGTTTCCATCACTTTTCCAATTCCTGAAGTCACGCCGCTTGCGCCAGAATATCGGCATAGCCGTTTTCTTCCAGTTCCAGCGCCAGTTCCGGGCCGCCGCTGCGGATGATCTGGCCATTGGCCAGGACATGCACGTAATCCGGCTTGATATAATCGAGCAGACGCTGATAGTGCGTGATGATCAACATCGCACGATCCGGGGAACGCAGCGCATTGACGCCATCAGCAACGATTTTCAGCGCATCGATATCCAGGCCGGAATCGGTTTCATCGAGAATGCACAATTTCGGTTCCAGCATGGCCATCTGCAACACTTCGGCACGTTTCTTTTCACCGCCGGAGAAACCGACATTGACCGGGCGTTTCATCATCTCTTCATTGATGCCCAGCTTCTTGCAGGTCTCTTTCATGATTTTCATGAAACCCAGCGCATCCAGTTCCGCTTCACCGCGTTTTTTACGAATGGCGTTCAACGCCGTTTTCATGAACAAGGTCATCGGCACGCCCGGGATTTCAACCGGATACTGGAAAGCCAGGAAAATACCGGCGGCGGCACGTTCATCCGGAGACATCTCCAGAATGGATTCGCCTTTGAACTGAATGTCGCCGTCTGTGACTTCATAATCCTCACGACCGGCCAGCACATAGGACAGGGTGGATTTACCCGAACCGTTCGGCCCCATAATGGCATGAATTTCGCCAGCCTTCAGCGACAAATTCAAACCCTTCAGGATTTCTTTCTGATCTTCCGCCGTCTGCGCGTGGAGATTGGTGATGTTTAACATGGTTATTTCCTTTTAGGCGTCATAAATTATATAGGTTTTTGTGCGCGGTCTGCACAGCGTCGAAAAGTGGTTCAAAAGCGGGATTACTCGTCCAAACGACAGGTGTTTTATAAGCTCCATCATAAGCGGGATTTGTATGCCCCACTTTAATGCCTGTCAGTCCGGAATTATCGCGATAAATACGTATATAAGCCTGATCATCACTCGGCTCATCCAACTGAACGACGGTCTGTGTCAGACGATTAAGTATGGCAGGGTCCTGCAAAGGCTTTTCCTGGTTTTTCGATATAGTCTCTTTGTCACCAAATACTTTATACATGTTAAAATGATGCTCTGAACGTGCTTGCTGCGAAATACGGAATGCATGATCATCCATTCCCAGATCATCGGGTGTCGGACCAAAGCTAAATGTCGATACCGCCAAATCACCATTCCCTGGTATATAATCAATGATCAGCACATGGTACGGATTTATTTCACTATGAATAATGTTCCGATACGGATCTTTATGCATCATTTTTTGCTTTGCATCGATCATATTTTCCGGTGAAAACCGCACAATAGGCGAATGATCCTTCAAATTATAAAAATCACTATAGAAACCATGTGCCACCATGTCAGGGCGATTCATCATGAAAACAGGATTGGCAATCCGATTATTGACAGCCCCTTCGACAATGGGACGAAACAGGCTACGGCGTTTTTTATATTTTTCGATCCCGCTTATTTTAGCCAACTCTGCATTGTCCGGCCCGTATAACCAGGTAATCGGCGTTGGTTGTGTATGACCATAGCGATAATGCGTACCATGCTGTAAACGCATACCGCCGAAACCCGCTTCCGTTTCAATAAATTCAGCCATGACATGATTGACGCCAGGCAGATCGGAGGGACTTTGATAACGCCCCAGACGAGAGCCTTCTAACTTAAACAATTCCGGTGCCAGCGATTCTTTGAAATTGAACGCCCGTTCACCATTTTTGAAGAAATGTTTTAAAGCTTTATAGGACGCCGTGACCAGTGGGCATTCGTAACTTAAACCTGTCCCGATGCCGTTTGCCAGCAAATGCGCCGAATGGGAACTGTCAAAATCAAATCTTGGAGCAGCATTCAAAAACACATCGCCGCGCGCATTACCGCCAACGGCAATTACACCCACCCCATAGTCCCGGCTATCCAGACTTGGGATGAAGTTTTCATGATACGAAAAAGGGGCTGTACGGGACACCATCACACCGCCACCAATTCGCCATAGGCGACTGTTTTACGATCAAAACCTTTCACGCCATTATATTTTTCATTATAGTTGAATGTTTTTTCAGCCGCATCCCATATATAACCCATCAACGGGTCCATGCGATCACTTCCCAGCCAGACAGCAACATGCTGATCGACATCATCTCTGGTATTATAGGTACTAATCCCTAATTGTGCGCCGTGTTTCAGGAAACGAAAACCTAAATGAAGACCACCGTCATCGGAGGGAAATTGTATCATCTCAATCGGTGTGGATGGTGTCAGCGTATTAGTCTCCAGCCCCTTAAACAATGAAGGTGTCTCCACTTCATGCAACGTGTCGCGGAATAATCCGATTGTCAGGCCAAAAATAGATTTTTTATATTCCCATCCTTTATCCGTCATATAATCAACATATCTTCCACCACCCTGCATCGTCCGCATTGTCGCATTATAACTATGTTCTTTATAATCGCTGGCGGTCATCTGATAGGTCTTCAATGACAGATCACCATCACTCCCCTGATAAAGCTTCAGGCGATTTTGCGGATAAAATATACAATGGCGTTCTGTATGAGCCATCTAATTCTGTTTCCCTGGATTGTTTGCTGCAACACGCGCAATCACGTCGCCTTCCATGCGGAAGACGGTCCATTCATCCATCGGCGTGGCACCCAATTTATGATAGAAATCGATGGATGGTTTGTTCCAGTTCAGAACCCACCATTGGACACGGCCGCAATCTTCATCGAGCGCCTTTTGTGACAGAGCCTGGAAGAATTGCTTGCCGATACCTGCGCCGCGATAGTCTTCGCGCACATAAACATCTTCGATATAGATGCCGTATTTGCCCTGGAAGGTGGAATAATTGTAGAAATACACCGCAAAACCAACCGGCACACCATCCTGTTCCGCAATCAGCGCATGCACGCGCGGATTGGCGCCAAAGAACGTATTGGCGATTTCGGTTTCCGTTGCCGTCACGGCGTCGGACAATTTCTCATACTCCGCCAGTTCTTTGATGAATTGCAGGATCAGACCCGCATCACCATCCTGCGCATCGCGCATGACCAGTTGTGGGGTTGTTTCTTTTTTCAATGTGGCTTGTGTACTCATTACCCCACACTCCCCTCAAGCGAAATGGCAATCAGTTTCTGTGCTTCAACAGCAAATTCCATTGGCAGGTGTTGTAACACTTCGCGGCAGAAGCCGTTGACGATCAGGCCGACGGCTTCTTCGTCGGACAGGCCGCGTTGCTGGCAATAGAAAAGCTGGTCATCGGAAATTTTTGCGGTGGTTGCTTCATGTTCCAATGTCGCAGACGGGTTGCGGCATTCGATGTATGGAACCGTATGCGCGCCGCACTGGTCGCCGATCAACAGGGAATCGCACTGGGTAAAGTTACGTGCATTATCGGCACCTGGCAAAACTTTGACCAGGCCGCGATAAGTGTTATCGGCACGGTGTGCGGAAATGCCTTTTGACACGATGCGGGATTTCGTGTTCTTGCCGATATGGATCATCTTGGTGCCGGTATCGGCCTGCTGGAAATTATTGGTGATGGCGACGGAATAAAATTCACCGACCGATTCATCGCCCTGCAGGATACAGGATGGGTATTTCCAGGTGACGGCGGAACCGGTTTCAACCTGGGTCCAGGAAATTTTCGCGCGCTTGCCACGGCACAAACCGCGTTTCGTCACGAAATTGAAAATACCGCCGACGCCATTCTCATCGCCCGGATACCAGTTCTGGACGGTGGAATATTTAATCTCGGCATCATCCAATGCGATCAGTTCGACATTGGCGGCGTGCAACTGATTCTCATCACGCTGCGGCGCGGTGCAACCTTCGAGATAGGACACATACGCGCCTTTATCGGCAATGATCAATGTCCGCTCGAACTGGCCGGTATTTTTCGCATTGATGCGGAAATAGGTGGAGAGTTCCATCGGGCAACGCACGCCCGGCGGTACATAGACGAATGATCCATCCGTAAAGACGGCAGAATTCAGCGCGGCGAATTTATTATCATCCATCGGGATAACAGTACCCAGATGCTCGCGCACCAGGTCGGGATATTTTTGCACAGCTTCAGAGATCGGGCAGAAAATCACGCCGACATCTTCGAGTTGTTTTTTGAATGTGGTTGCCACGGACACGGAATCAAAAACCGCATCAACCGCAACACCGGCCAACATTTCCTGTTCGCGCAGCGGGATGCCGAGTTTCTCATACATATCCAGCAATTTCGGATCGACTTCGTCCAGCGATTTCGGCGCGACTTTTTGTGTCGGCGCGGCGTAATAATATGCGTCCTGATAATCGATCTGCGGGTATTTCAGTTTCGCCCAATCCGGTTCCGCCATCTCTTTCCACAGGCGGAACGCTTTCAGGCGCCAGTCGAGCAACCATTCCGGCTCGTTCTTTTTCGCAGAGATGAAACGGACCGTGTCTTCGCTCAAACCTTTCGGCGCGAACTCCATATCGATGTCCGTCGCGAACCCGTACTTATAATTGTCCTGGGTCGTTTTAAGCGTCTCTAATGTTTCAACCGTTGCAACCACGATATCCCTCTAATGATCTTCTAATTGTCTGCTGTGGCACAAACGGGACTCATGGGATGCCCCTGCGCGCGCCCTTCGTTATAAGGCGCCAGCCCCACCCATGATAATCATTCTCATATTATGGAGCTACGCCTTAAAATAGCCCAAAATCACGGCATTTTTCAAGTGTTAAGGCCATATTTGGCCCGGTATTTCGTTAAAAACGCCTCTGTGGTGAGGGGGGAGCCGGTCGCATCCTGATATAGCTGGTCGATTGGCTTGGTTGAGGCCGGTTTTTGGGCATGTTCGGCCAACCAACCGGCCGTTTCCCGGAAATTCCCCTGGCGCCACTGGCCGGTCCATTGGGGATTCTGTGCCAGGCCAGCCTCGTAAAGCTGGGCTGCCCCGGCGGCGCCTTCGAAATAGCTCGGATAATTGCCGAACAATCCGGCAAACGGATATAAATTCAGCGAATAATCGAAACTCTGCGCCGCGGCAGGATTATAATGCTGCATCGCCTGTTTCCAGCGGGCGCCATATGTTTTCCCGGAGGCGCCGCTATTGATCAGGTCACGCTCAATTCCGGTGAGAACGGCAATATGGACCAGATTGCTCAGATCGCATGATTCCAGGCGTCTGGTCTGGAAATTGAATGTGCGGTCATAGCGGTCGAGATTTTGCGGATTCCATTTTGCCGGAGACAGGCCATATCCTTTTACCAGATAATCACAGATAAATTCGCGTGTCGCATCATCTTCCAGAATATGATTTTCCAGGATGTAGGCCTGCGCTTCGTCATGGCCCGTGCCCAATATCTGTCCGCTGGCCGTACGCCGTAAATTTTTTGGCAGATGGAGTTTATAATTGACGTGGCCGATTTCATGCACACTGTCACCCAAAAAGATCGCCAGATCCGGATGTTTGAAATCATGTGACATGAAAGCGGCATGCGATGAACCGATCACCGCCGGCGCCGAAGCCGGATAAATCTCCAGATAACCGGCCGGTATGCCAAACCATTCCTGCATATCCTGTAACATCTGCATTTTCTGCCCGAATGACAGTTGTTCCCGGAAATCCGTATCCGATGTGACAATCTTATGGGCCGGGCGGTCCATCACATCATCCATCAAATCCGTGATGATTGAACAATAATCATTTGTTTTCTCTTCCGTCAGATGCGGGTTGTATTCCCGGATCAGACTCTCATAAGGCGTCGCATAAGAACCTGTCTGATAACGGCGATAAGCGATTTCCTGCTGTACCCCGATCAATGATCCCAAACTGGCATCAAGCATCGGTTGTGCCGATGGTTTCACGCGTTCCGGTAATTTATTGAACACGATGCGCGACAGCGATGCGGCAATAACGCGATAAGATTTTTGCTGGTACAAAGAGAGCGGTATTTTTTTGTGCAAATTGATCTGTTGCGTGACCAACGTCTTTTCACGCGCCACAGCCGCTTCATCGGGATACGGCGCATCATAGTTCCATAATTTGCGTAAACTCTGGATCTGCTGAAAACCGTTATTCTGGCTTTTCAGCGCCTTATAAGCGCTCAACGGACTATTATCAACCAGGCCCAGAAAACTGAATTGCTGCATGTCATGGACGGAGTCCAGATAGAGTTCCAGCAAAGAAGCGATTTCGGGTGGCAGCAAGGGCGGTGTCCTGTTTTTGTTTTTTGAGACATGTTTACAATATCTGTTTTCGTAATTTATGTCAATAATAATATAGTCTTTTCCGGGGGGATTGTTTCTGTCCTTTACCGGACTAGCGCTGGCCCTTTTTTCCCGCTAAACTCTTGCGAGCACTAACTTTATACATTGAGCAGAACACAAGGAATCAGTCATGGCCGGTAGCGTCAACAAAGTCATTCTCATTGGCAATCTGGGCAAAGACCCGGACATCCGCACCACACAGAATGGTGCACGCGTCGCCAGTTTCTCGGTCGCGACATCTGAAAGCTGGAAAGACAAGATGACAGGCGAACGAAAAGAGAACACGCAATGGCACCGCGTCGTTATTTTCAATGATTCCCTGGTCGGTGTCGCCGAACGTTTCCTGCGCAAAGGTCTCAAAGTTTACATCGAAGGCCAGCTTGAATCCCGCAAATGGACCGGCGATGACGGAAGAGAAAACATCACGACCGAAGTGGTCCTGCGCCAGTATCGCGGCGAACTGACCATTCTGGACCGTCTGAATGACAATAATGAAGGCGGCGCCTATGCAGGCGGCGGTTCCTTTGGTGGCGGCGCCCGTCCGGCCAGCGCCGGCAACGCCTTCCCATCCAATTCGCCACAGCCGGTGGACGATATTCTGGATGACGATATCCCATTCTAGATCGCGTTATATCATATACTTAAAAGCGCCCCACCTGGGCGCTTTTTTTATTTGCAATCACCTGGCCTATTAATTAGCATAACATGTATGACCCATTACCGTACTGCCATTCATGAAACCGCCGAAGACAGGGAGACCAACGCCCTGATCGCACAATGGCAGGCGTCGCAGGAATCCATCGTTGTGGCCGAAGCCGCGCCGCAAGTAATGGAAACAGGCACCTTCAACACGATCCATTATGCCGCCGACAGTCTGCCGGGATTCCAGCAGACTGCACTGGACATGGTGCATTATCTGCAATCCTCGCCACTGGCACTGTATGGCACGATTGCAGCCGGTATCATCGGAATGGCTCTCTATGGCCGGATGCTGCTGCCAAAAACAGATAAAACCATACAAGTTTAGCCGTGTTTCATAGCGTCTGACGGTTGCCTTTCAGGTGATCCGGCGTTAGGCTCAGCGCCATTCATAGGAGAGCTTAAATGCCTAAAGTTAATGCTATTACCCTGCGCTACGGCCATGTCATTGAATATGAAGGCAAGCTGTGGGTTGTTGTGAAAGCCGAGATCAACCAGCCGGGCAAAGGCGCGGCCGTGATGCAGATCGAAATGCGCGATATCCGCGCCGGCACAAAAACAAACGTCCGTTTCCGCACCCAGGAAACGCTGGAACGCGTGCGCCTGGAACAGGCTGATTGCACTTTCCTGTACGCGGATGGTGACGATTATCACTTCATGAACACCGAGACATTCGAACAGATGACTGTGAAAGCCGAAACCATCGGCGAACAATCACGCTTCCTGCAGGAAAACATGGCCGTCGAAGTCGAAAGCTTTGAAGGCGAAGTTCTCGGTGTCACGCTGCCGGACCAGGCAACCTTTACCATCGTCGAAGCTGACCCGGTCGTAAAAGGCCAGACAGCCTCTTCATCTTACAAACCGGCCATTCTCGATAATGGCGTCCGCGTGATGGTACCGCCACATATCGAATCCGGCACACGCATCGTCATCAAGACCGAAGACGGTTCTTACGTCGAACGCGCCAAAGACTAAGTTTCAGGGAATATATTATAATGTCACTTTCGCCAAATCTTTCCGTCATGGTCAAAGCAGTTGAAAAAGCTGCCCGATCGCTGGTACGCGACTTCGGCGAAGTGGAAAAGCTTCAGGTATCAGTGAAAGGCCCCGGCGATTTCGTCAGCCGCGCTGATCGCCGTTCCGAAGAAATCATTGTTGAATCGCTGCAAAAAGACCGTCCGGAATGGGGCTTTTTAAACGAGGAAGGCGGCACGATTGCCGGTTCCGATTCCCGTTACCGCTTTATCGTCGATCCGCTGGATGGCACCAGCAATTTCCTGCATGGCATCCCGCACTGGTGCATTACCATGGCGCTGGAAAAAGACGGCGAGATCATCGCAGGTGTGACGTATGACCCGATCCGCCAGGAATTGTTCCGCGCGGAAAAAGGCGGCGGTTCCTTTATGAACAATACACGCATGCGCGTGTCCGGCCGCAAGGATCTGGACCGCGCCGTGGTGGCACTGGGTACAGTTTTGCGCAGCCCGGCCGATATTCAGAACTTCCAAAATCTCTGGGCAAAAATTTTCACCAACTGCGCCGGTGTACGCCAGTTCGCCGTTGCCGGTCTGAACCTGGCCTATGTGGCCGCTGGTCGTTTCGACATTAATTACATGCTCGGTGGCGTGAAACAGTGGGATATCGCAGCGGGTATCCTGTTGATCCGTGAAGCCGGTGGCACCGTCACCGATCTGAAACTGGGCACCGACATGATGAATCGCGGCGAGATTTTTGCCGCCAACCCGATCCTGCATGCCAAGTTCCAATCCTTGTTGCTGGAAAAGAACTAGATCCGCTCTAAAAAACTGAGCGGTCATTATGATTTCAGTGGACTATATTTTTTATGGCCTGGACGGCGTTGACCACGCCCTGGCTGACTTGCGCCATATCATCCATCCATCCCGCAATACTCAATGACGGAAGAAAATCATAGGCCGGATCATCAGGCTTGTCGGCCTTTTCAGAAAGCGTCAGATCGTCACTGCCCTGCAGGTAATTTTGCACGATATGCTTATAATGTTCGTCTTGTGACATTGTTTGTTCTCCCGCCTCTATCTTGATATTTTCATATTGTTTACATCATCACGATAAGTCAAGAATAAAAACAGGGTCACGGCCTCGTTTTAAATTCTGATAAGACAGGTTTATCCATTCATGAGTGCCATTGTCAGTCCTGATATTCTTTAGTAAAGTGCCTGTATTCTAGATAAAGGCCTGCTCCGCATGATCCGCCCCTTCCATGTTCTGTGTTTGACCGTTTCCGCCTTCGCTTTGTTGCCAGGCTTTGCCCGGGCCCAGAATTACGTTCCGGCAAATTCTTTCAGCGGCCCGAATGTCGTGATTGATTTCGCAGCCTTAGACCAAGCGCACGGCAACCAAAATCAGATGGCCGCGGCCACCGTGGTTGAAGAAAATCTGCCGATGCCGGCTCCCGCCCCACGCCTGACACCACCAGCGCCAAAACAGGCGATGATGGGCACGATGCCGCCGGCGGCACCGCCGGTCATGCAAGAAGCCGCTTTTGCCGCTCCACCGTCCCTGCCGCCGCGCGATGATTTCAGCGCCCGCGATATGCTGGATGCTGCGCCATCCGCTCCATTACCGGTTGCTACAAAATCAGCAACACCGTTCAATGCCGATAATGGCAATATCCGTACACGCGCCATGTTGGCCAGCGCCCGCAATGACAGCAAAGATCAGCATGGCCGCATCAATCTGGCCAATATCAGCAGCGCACCGCCGATCCCGACCCGCGATACCGCTCCTTTGGCCAGCAGCGATCACGGCGCCGACAGTTACAAACCTGTGACGGAAACAAAACCGAAACCCATAGCCACACCGCCACAACCGGAAACGCGTAGCGCTTTTGCGGATAACGCACCGATCCTGCCACCGCAAAAAGATATTCCGATGCCGTCGGAACGTGACCTGGGCATGCTGGATGAAGAATTGCCATCACCCTCCACGACAAAATCCATAGCAAAAGAAAAACCGATGCAGGTTGCGTCCCTGTCCTTGCCGACACCGCAATCGATTGATGCGAAAAAACCTGTTTCCGCCAATGCCGGCAAGCATTTCACGCTGAATTTCACCAAGGAATCCGGCAATCTGGATAATGCATCCAAAGCTGAACTGGATAAAATCGCCAAGGCACTGAAACAGGATGAAACATTACGCGCGCAAGTCCGCGCCTATGCCAGCGGCAGCGCCGAAAATAGCGGCCAGGCCCGTCGCCTGTCCCTGACCCGCGCACTTGCAGCCCGCACTTACGTCCTCGACCAGAATATCCCGGCGACACGTCTGGATATTCGTGCTTTGGGCAACGGCCAGGGTGGCGTCGATAAACCAACCGGTGGTTCGCTCGATAAAGTTGAAATTACGTTGGTGAATTAATTATTCTTCCAGATAAACAAAAAGCCGCTTGATAGCGGCTTTTTTTATTTCTTCCAAAACAGGTTTAGTCGGATATATCGGCCCAGCCCTGCATCGTGACGAAGCTGGCATAAAGTGGATTGCTGTCCAGCAATTGCTGATGCGTTCCCATGGCGGCGATATGGCCGTGATCCATGACGATGATACGGTCCGCATGTTGCACCGTCGCCAGGCGGTGCGTGATCAAGAGGATGCTGCGCTGGCCACGTTGCGCCATCAATGTTTTCTGGATTGCCTGTTCGCTGGCGGCATCGAGATGCGCCGTGGCCTCATCCAGAACCAGCAAGGATGGCTCAACCAACAACGCGCGCGCCAGAGCCAGGCGCTGGATCTGACCGCCGGACAGACGCGTGCCGCGTTCACCTAATATTGTATGATATCCCTGTGGCAGGCTGGTGATGAAATCATCGGCAGCCGCCGCATGTGCCGCTTTGATAATCATCTCATCCGTAGCTTCAGGGCGGCCGAAACGGATTGCATCGCGCACCGTGCCTGCCAGTAAAACCGGATCCTGCGGCACATAGCCGATCAGGCGGCGATAAGATGGTACATCATACTCTGCGATAGACACATCATTCAGTTTAACTGCACCGGCCAGCGGATCGGCAAAGCGCAGCAACAGATGCAGCAAGGTGGATTTGCCCGAACCGCTGGGGCCGACCACGGCAACAAATTCGCCTGGCTTAATCCCGAACGAAACATCATCCAAAACATTCTGTGACGGGCGCGATGGATAAGCGAAGGTGACATGATCGAATGACCAGATTTTTGCAGCATCCGGCACAGGCACGGGGGTGGATGGCGACGTGATTTGCAGCGGCGTATCCTGCCAGGCCAGCAAACGTTCCATCGCACTGGCGGCGCGTTGCAGATCGCCGTAAATCTCGCTTAAGGCTCCTACGGCGCTGGCCACGACAATCGCGTAAAAGACAAAAGCCGATAATTGCCCGGCGCTTAATGTGCCGTTGAGAACCTGGTGGCCGCCGACCCACAATAAACAGGCAATCGTGCCGAACACCAGTAACATGATGGCCGACGCCATGATGGCGCGGCGATGCACATAATGCCATGCGGCATCCACCGCATCATTACTTGCTTTATTGACCTGCGTGCTTTGCCATTCTTCCTGGGCGAAGGCTTGCAAATCGCGCACGGCAGCAAAACTTTCCTGGACATGCGCACCGAACAGGCCGGTTTTTTCCTGCCAGTTTTTCGCTTCGCGACGCACATGCGGACCAATGATTTTCAGCACGACTAAAATCAATGGTAGGGAGGCCAGCACCAAAGCGCTTAACACCCAGGAATGCACAGCCATCAAGACCAGGCCGCCGACCATCATGATAAAATTGCGCAGGCTGATCGGGAAAGATGTCCCCAGTAACAATTGAATGATCGCTGTATCGGCCGTCAGGCGCGAGATCACATCACCGGAGCGCTGCGTTTCAAACCAG
>DASWYT010000081.1:0-7142 GCA_036404835.1 Alphaproteobacteria bacterium
CAGGCTTTGCGGAGCCTGTATATCTTCACCCAGTTTGGTGAAAATGCTTTGCGCTTTCGTGACTTTGCCTTGTTGCATCAACAGCAATCCCTGCAGTTCCATTGCAGAGTAACGGAATGGACGTTTGTTTTCCGTCAGACCGTTCAGCATGGCGAGCAATTTCGCAGATTCATCATCACCGCCTTTTTCAGCCAGGCTCAGACGCACATATTGCACGATAGCCAGATCCTGCAGCACTTTTTCAGTGTAACGGCGTGTGGTCAGCGGACGCAATGTCTCAAGCGCTTCTTTATTCTGGCCTTTGCCTTCATATAAAGACGCCAATTGCAGACCCGCCAGAACATCCAGCTGGCTCTTGCCGTTTTGCTGTAAATTCTTCAGCCCGGCGATTTTCTGTTCATCCGTGACATCGGCTTCTTTGACCGGCAGCAGAACTTCCAGCAATTGCGCGGTCTGGGCTTCCAGAACGTTGGTACGGTGTTGTTGCCACCAGACATTGATGCCCGTCCCGACCACGGTCAGGATGATCGCGGCCATAATCGCATTGCGATACTCGCTCCATAAAGCCGCTAATTTCTCGCGCTGCATTGCCTGGTCGACTTCGTCGAAAACATCTACCATAATAATAACCTTCTGAATTCAGGAATATTGAAGGCTGTTTATAGCCTAAAAGAGGCGGTTAGGCCACCACCTCCGTTAGGGTGCAGGTGATTTTGAAACCTGCTTTTGCGCTTCATAAAAGTGAATACGGTGCGGCGGAGTCTCTTCCTGCTCCTTTTCCGATCTCTTCAGGGATTCATGCAGGTTATGCCCCTGAAAATCGTACACCATCCGTTCACTGGCCTGCCGGCCCAGGATCAATGAACCGCTAAAGGCAAGGACCAGGCCCACCTCTGGCCCGGCCTCGCTGTCTTTAAATTTTTCTATTGCATAGGGAGCGCTGAATCCCATCAAAACGGCTTCCGGTGCATGGAGTGCCATGGACTGGATCAGGGTATAATCCTTTGATACATAATTATAAAGTCCGCTCAATACCGCAATGCCGCCGGTTAACCAGAGTGAATCACTGAGGTAATCTCGGACAACCTGATCCTTTACGTTCAACATGTCTTTATCCTTTTTTTTGCATCCATATTCATTAAGGATAATTAACAAATATGTCAATAAAATAATGGCCTGGAACCGGCTTTTTCCAAAAGATATTAACCATTATGAATTTGCTTGCATTGGAGAGGGAAACTGCTTATAACGGTGCGACTGTAGAGATTCTAAGACACCTATTAAGACACCCACAGAGGCAACCATGGCCGTTCCAAAGCGTAAAACTTCGAAATCCAAGCGCAACATGCGCCGTTCACACCACGCTATTTCCCCGACTCCTTATCGTGAAGATAAGACCACTGGTGAAATGGTCCGTCCGCACCATGTATGCCTGAAAACCGGCATGTATCGCGGCCGTCAGGTGCTTGAAGTCGAAGCTCAAGCTGCTTAATTATCAGCTTACCGAACCATATCCCCTTGTCACAGACACGCCCCTTAACCATTGCACTTGATGCTATGGGCGGCGACCACGCGCCTTTATCGGTTGTTGATGGCGTTGAAAAAGCCTTGCCGAAATTACCGGCTGATGCGCAATTCCTGTTTTTCGGTGACGAAGCACAGATTGCGCAACTTCTGGCGAAAAAATCCTGGGTTTCCCGCACCACCATCGTGCCGACGACCTCTGTCATCACCAATGATGACAAGCCGACCACCGTCCTGCGCAAAGCCGGTGACAGCAGCATGAACCGTGCGATTGAATCGGTTGCACGCGGCGATGCGGATTGCATCATCTCCGGCGGCAATACCGGTGCATTGATGGTTCTGGCCCGCAAACATCTCAAGACACTTCCCGGCATCGACCGCCCGGCCATTGCAACACCGCTGCCGACTATTCGCGGCCGCACGATTGCACTCGATCTGGGTGCGAATATCGATTGTACCCCGGATAATCTGTTACAATTCGCCGTTCTGGGTGCCGTGTATGCACAAGCCATCCTCGGTATCGACCAGCCGACCATCGGCATTCTGAATGTCGGTGAAGAAGAGCAAAAAGGGAATGACCTGGTCAGAAACACGGCCGCCCTGCTTCGCGCCACCACCACATTACCAGGCAAGTTTATCGGCTTTATCGAAGGCGATGATATTTCCAAAGGCAAAGCCGATGTCGCCGTGATGGATGGTTTTACGGGCAATATCATGCTGAAAACCATGGAAGGCACCGCGAAATTTATCGGTCACATGCTGCGTGAAGCCGCTACATCCTCTCTTTTGGCCAAGATCAGTGCTGTATTCTCTATTATCATGTTGCGTAAACTGCGCGCCCGCATGGACCCCCGTGACTATAATGGTGCGATGTTCTTAGGGTTGGGCGGTGTCTGTGTCAAAAGCCATGGTGGCACTGATGCACGCGGCTTTGCATCTGCCGTTGATGTCGCTGCCAATTTAGTAATTCACAAATTTAATGAAACGGTTGCCCGTGATTTAAACGTGATAAATAATGCACACGAGCAGGCCGCCTGATGGCTATTCGCGCACGCATTGCCGGTTGCGGTGGTTACCTGCCGAAACAGATCGTGACCAATGACGATCTGGCCAAGCGCGGTATCGAGACCAGCGATGAATGGATCGTACAACGTACCGGTATCAAGCAACGTCACTTTGCCGCCGAAGGTGAAAAAACATCCGATCTAGCGATTGAAGCCGCCAAAGCCGCACTGGCCCATGCCGGCATCACTGATTTATCGACCATCGACGGCGTGATTGTCGCCACAACGACACCGGATAAAACATTTCCGGCAACAGCCGTTTTCGTCCAGGCCGGTTTAGGCTTACGTTCCGGTACATTTGCATTTGATGTCCAGGCGGTGTGTAGCGGTTTTATTTACGCTCTGGCCGTTGCCAATAATTTCATTATCTCCGGCCAGTATAAACGCATGCTGGTGATCGGTGCCGAAACCATGACGCGTCTGCTGAACTGGGATGACCGCACGACCTGTATCCTGTTCGGTGACGGTGCCGGTGCTGTTGTGCTGGAAGCCGTCGAAGGCACAGGCACGATTGACGATCAGGGTATCTTATCAACACATCTTCATACAGACGGTTATAACCACGCCATCCTGGAAACGACCGGCGGTGTCAGCACCGACCAGAATGTCGGCGTCCTGACGATGGCGGGCAAGGAAGTGTTCAAACACGCCGTACACCGTCTGGCCGAAGTCGTCGAAGAAACACTCCAGGCCAATCATTTGCAAAAGTCCGATCTGGACTGGCTGGTGCCACACCAGGCGAACAAGCGCATTATCGAAGCAACCGGTGAAAAACTGGGCATGTCCGAAGATCAGGTCATCCTGACGGTTGCCGAACATGCCAATACATCCGCCGCATCCGTGCCATTGGCTCTGGCCCATGCCGCGCAGCAGAATAAATTCAAAAAAGGCGATCTTCTTTTATTGGAAGCGATGGGCGCCGGCTTAACCTGGGGTGCTGCCCTGGTGCGTTGGTAAAACGCTACCGTTACGATCATACTGCCATGCAGCAAAAACTTCGCGCGCAACTCTCAAGAACTTCAAATCTTCCAAATTCTGTTTTGTTCTTTCTATGCTCTTTGCGTGTACGGTGATTTTATCAGTTGGCTTGTTATAGATAATCAGTTTTGCATCGACAAAACGCTTATACATGTTTGCCACAGCTTCATCCTTAGATTCTCTCTGTCCAGCCAGAGCTTGGGCCTGAACCATCAATTCTTTTTGCAGGATTTTATAGCTTGGTGTCTGCGGAGAGTTCTGAGCTTCATACAAAACCATGCCGATATTAACTTTATAATCCGGGACGATTGTTTTATCTTCGCTGTGAGACAGGACCGAATGCGCATCAAGCACTAAATCCGCCGCCTTGCCATAGTTTAAATAGGCTGTTTTCTGAAGCGGCGCAAAATAATTGTCCGACCATGCGTCGTTACTTTGAGAAGACATGTTTACCCCTTGAAGAATGATTTAGCGTCACTTTTATAGCATAACATATATAATATGTCAAGTATTTTAAAGATCCAGGGCCGCGACTTTGTCACCGACTTTGCCGAAGAAATTCCGGGCCTTTACGGCACCTTCCTGCATAAATCCCCATACTCTCTGGCCAGGGCTCGGTTCAGCGCCTATCTGGCCATCCCCTTTGGCAACGTCGAACAAGCCCTCGCGAAAGGCCGTGTGAACCGCCGCAACGCCTTCATAGCTTTGCAGCGTTACAGGCAATCTTTCCAGGATACTGGCGACAACGATCACTTTGTTTTTGAGCTGATCGACATTGGAATCCCATGTCTTGGTCAGATGCGCCATTGTCGTTTTGTAATAATCCATGGTCGTGGCATCACCTGACAAATGGATGATTTCCAGCATTTTCTTCACATTGCTCTGGGCAACTGCGAAATCCACCACAATCTCTTGATTTTCTTTTGTATTTTCCATCTACACCCTCTTTTCTTCCGTCCAATACATGTCATGCATATGCAAACGCGTCAGAGTGTAGATTCCTGCGCGGTATTTTCAAGATTCACGCGGCATTTTTTTAAGCTGAACGCAGATGATCCACGAAATAATCATGGATAAACGGCATATAATCACGTCCGACCAGTGTTTTTAGATTATCATCCACAGGCACCCAGGCGACATTCTCACCTTCCGCGGCAGACATTACACAGGCCTCACCCGACACGTAATCGCACAGCACATAGACGATACGCAATGTGTCATTGGTTGGATGGTATTTTTCGCCAAGGATTTGCAGCGGTTTGATAACGACCCCGGTTTCTTCCATGATCTCGCGGATAGCGGCGGCATGGACATCCTCGCCCTCTTCGACCCGCCCGCCGGGGAAACACCAATCCAGGCCCGGTTCCTTATGCACACGCTGCAGCACTAAAACATTCTTATCTTTGATAACAACAGCGGCAGCGACAACCGTTTCATTCATCGCTGACACCATCATATTCGCTATTTGTACGTAACAAGGTGCCAGGAACCTGTTCGTATTGCGTTATGATACTATCCAGAATTCCTGTATGTTTAATTTGATGCACGGCTACATTCAACATGTTCAGTAAATCCGTCTCGCCCTTTTTGACGAAAATGACGTTCGGGAACAGACGAAACGGCTTATCCGTTTTTACCTTGTGCAACTGATCCTGGTTGTTCTTATCATAGGTCAGGATTTCCTGTGTCGCCGAAATCGTCACATCGGATTTTTTGGACGACACTTCCATCAGTAATTGCGGGAAATCGGATAAAGGCGGCAAGGCATGCCGCTTGGCCTTTGGATATTCTGCCTTGGCGATCTGATCGGCCATGGCCCCCTCGATCACAGCAAAAGACACGTCCGGGCTGTTCAGCTTGTCCAGAGCATAGTCGAAACGCGTGTCATCGGCCCGCGCATAGACAGCCAGTTCGTTGAAAAAGAAATAATCGCTGAAATCCAGAACGGCGGCCTTGGCCGGGTTTTCCCACAGGCCGGAGCAGATCGCATCAATACGGCCCGATTGCAAGGACTGGATCAGAATATCATATGATCCCTCTTCCTGCCATTTGACTTTCAGATTGAGTTCCTTGCCCATCGCTTCGACGGCATCGTAGAAAATACCGGAAAATTCTTTTGTATTCGGGTCAACCATAAAATTCGGCGGGTAAATCAGATAACCGCACCGCAATTCATGGCTTTGCACGACATGGTCAAACGCTTTTTGCGTAGCCGGGATGATATTGTCCTGATGAGAAGATGACGGATAAAACCGGATAACAGCCAGTGAAACAATCAAAGCAACAAAGGCAGAACCTATTATCGTTTTCATCTTATCTCCTAGCGGTCAATTTCACCAAACACCACATCCAGGGAACCGATGATGGCGACTGTGTCGGCCAGCATGTGGCCGCGGCTCATGGCATCCAATGCCTGCAAATGGGCAAAGCCCGGGGCGCGGATATAGCAACGGTATGGCTTGGGTGTGCCGTCGGAAACCAGATAGACGCCGAACTCACCTTTTGGCGCTTCGACAGTGGTATAGGTTTCACCGGCCGGCACGTGATAGCCTTCGCTGTACAGCTTGAAGTGATGGATCAGCGCTTCCATGCTGTTCTTCATATCGCCGCGTGATGGCGGGACGATCTTATTGTCATCGACTTTGACAATGCCCGGTTTGATACGTTCCAGGCACTGGCGGATGATCTTGTTGGATTCCAGCATCTCGGCCATGCGGACCAGGTAACGCGCATAACAGTCACCCGTCTTGCCGACTGGCACGTCGAATTCCAGCTCGTCGTATAATTCATAAGGTTGCGATTTACGCAGATCCCATGCCACGCCGCTGCCACGCAGCATCGGGCCGCTAAAGCCCCAGGCCAAGGCATCTTCCGGCGTCACGATACCGATATCGACGGTTCGTTGTTTGAAGATACGGTTGCCGGTCAACAGGCCGGACAGATCATCCATAAAGTCAGGGAAGGTTTCGGTGTAATCCCAGATATCGTCTAGCAAACCATCAGGCGTATCCATCAGCACGCCGCCCGGACGGATATAATTGGCATGCAGGCGCGCGCCTGAAACACGCTCGTAGAATTCCATCAGTTTCTCACGCTCTTCAAAGCCCCACAGGGATGGCGTGATCGCACCGACATCGAGCGCGAAAGTGGTGATGTTCAGCAAATGATTGAGGATGCGGCTCAGCTCCAGGAAGATGACGCGAATATATTTCGCACGTTCCGGCACGGAAATTTTCAGCAATTTCTCCGTCGCCAGGGCAAAGCAATGTTCCTGGTTCATCGGCGCCACGTAATCGAGGCGGTCGAAATACGGCAGAGCCTGCGTATAATTCTTATGCTCGATCAGTTTTTCGGTACCACGGTGCAACAGGCCGATATGCGGATCGGCACGATCAACGATCTCGCCATCCATTTCCAACACCAGACGCAACACACCATGCGCCGCCGGGTGCTGTGGCCCGAAATTCAGCGTATAAGGCTTGATCTGGGTCTCGATATCATCGGAGTAATTCTGGGCGGTGTTTACGGACATATTAATTCTTCTCGTCTGGCATAAATTTAGGCTTCACGGCTTTT
>DASWYT010000082.1:0-2017 GCA_036404835.1 Alphaproteobacteria bacterium
GAATGACTTCATGTGCAACCGCATCCGCCGCTGTTTTATGCGCCGGTTTGAGATCACTGACATGCATGCCAACCAGACGGGACGCATTCCACAATTTCGTCAGGGTGCGGCGACCGGTCTTCAGGATTTCCTCGGAATAAACCGTGTCACGGCCCAGCTTGAAATTCGCAGCCCAGTAACGGATCGCTTCGACGCTGTGATTTTCCAGGATTTGCTGTGGTGTGATCACGTTGTTTTTTGACTTGGACATTTTTGTCTTGTCGGCCGCCAGACACCAGCCGCTGATCGCCAGATTGTGGAACGGTACGGTGTTCTGGTGCAATGTGGCTTTGACGGTCGTATAGAATGCCCATGTCGTGATGATGTCATGACCTTGCGGGCGCAGATCGGCTGGGAAGAGTTTTTTATGACGCTCGGCATCGATCATGAAGCCGTCGGCAATACCCTGGCTCTGGATTTGTGGCGATACGGAACTGGTGGCCCATGTATCCATCACATCTTTTTCCGGCTCGACTTCGTCCATCGTGTAACCGCGCGGTGGCGTGGTCAGCGGATCGACCGGCAATTCATCGATGGTCGCGGCAATGATCTTGCCTTCTTCGCCCGGACGTTTGGAATACCAGAAAGGCAGGGGAACGCCGAAATAACGCTGGCGCGAAATGCCCCAGTCCCATTTCAGATTATTCACCCAATCCTCATAGCGCAGGCGCATATAATCAGGATGCCATTGCATCTCGCGGCCTTTTTTCAACAAGGCTTCTTTTTTATCGAGAATGCGGATCATCCAATGCGTTGTCACGATGATTTCCAACGGCGCGCCGGAACGTTCGGCACACGGGATCATCTGGACGACGTTATTTTCGCTGCGGACCAGGCCGGCTTCCTTGAGCATCTCGACGATCTTGGTCTTGGCTTTGCGGACATGCTGGCCGTTCAGTTCGGCAACGGCTTTTTGCGCCTGTTCCGGATTACGGCTCGGCCAGTCTTTGCCGCCCATGCCATCCATGTCACGCAACAAACCGTCACGGCCGACAATCACGCGCAACGGCAGTTTATATTCTTTCCACCATTCCATATCGGTCAAATCACCGAAGGTACAGCACTGCACAAAGCCCGTACCTTTTTCCAGGGATACGCGTTCATCGGCAATGATCGGCACTTCGACTTCGAACAAAGCGGTATAGGCTTTTTTACCGATCAGATCCTTGGCACGCGGATGATCCGGGTGGCACATCAACGCAACGCAGGCCGGGATCAGTTCCGGACGTGTCGTCCCGATCAGGACTTCCTGTCCGTCTTCTGTGGTGAACGGGATCTGGTACATGACGCCATTGAATTCTTTTTCGACGACTTCTGCCTGCGCAATCGCGGTACGGTCCAGAGGATCCCACAAGCTCGGTTGTACGCTGCGATACAAATCATCTTTGCTGTAAAGATGCAGCGCAGACATTTGCGATGTCTTGCGGGCATTGGCGCTGATGGTTTTATATTCGGTGCGCCAGTCATAGCTCATGCCAAGACGGCGGAAGAGGCCGCGGAAAACATCTTCGGATTTATCGACGACTTCATGGCAGATTTTGATGAAATCCTCACGCGTCATGTCGATGGCGCGGACATTCTTTTCTTTTTCGACCAGACGTTCTGTGGGCAGACCATTATCGTCAAAGCCGATTGGGTAGTAGACATTCTTGCCCATCATACGCTGGAAACGGCCCACCAGATCCGTCTGGGTAAAGCTGTAAACATGGCCGATATGCAGATGGCCGGAGACGGTCGGCGGCGGCGTGTCGATGACATAGCTGTCGGCGCGGGCGATTTCCGGGTCCCAGTGGTAAATGCCTTCTTTTTCCCAATAAGGCGCCCATTTATCTTCCTGGGCGGTGGAATCGAGTTTCTTTTCGGCAATGTCTTTGGTGTTGTCAGTCATGGTAAATACGCTAGAATAGGGCTGATTTGTAAGGATAATCCAGTCTAGTCAAAGCCTCTGGCCCTGACAACCCGAAAGATACGAAAGAAT
>DASWYT010000083.1:0-6526 GCA_036404835.1 Alphaproteobacteria bacterium
CGATGGAGAGTTAAGCATGGAAATTTTGCAAGTTGCCGATACGGTTGCACGCGAAAAAAGCATTAACCGCGACCAGGTTATCGATGCGATGGAAGATGCCATTCAAAAGGCAGCCCGCACGAAATATGGCGTTCACAATGATATCCGCGCCAAGATCAGCCGTTCCAACGGTGTGATCAGCCTGTACCGTTACCGTGAAGTGGTGGAAGATGGTGCCGAGATCGAAAATGAATCCGCACAGATCGAACTGACAACAGCCCAGACCATCAAGGCAGATGCTGTCGTTGGTGATTTCCTGATCGACGAATTGCCGCCGATGGATTTCGGCCGCGTCGCCGCGCAGACCGCGAAACAGGTTATCAACCAGAAAGTACGCGATGCCGAGCGTGAGCGTCAGTACGAAGAATATAAAGACCGCAAGGGCGATATCATCAACGGTACCGTCAAGCGTATCGATTTCGGCAATATCACGGTCGATCTGGGCCGTGCCGAAGCCGTTATCCGCCGCGAAGAGTGCATTCCACGCGAGAAGCTCAAGATGGGTGATCGCGTGCGTGCGTATGTTATGGATGTCCGTCGCGAATTGCGCGGTCCGCAGATTTTCCTGTCCCGTACCCATCCGGACTTCATGGCCAAACTGTTCAAACAGGAAGTGCCTGAAATCTACGATGGTATCATTCAGATCATGGCTGTTGCACGTGATCCGGGTTCCCGCGCGAAGATTGGTGTTTACACCAAGGATTCGTCCGTTGATCCGGTCGGCGCCTGCGTCGGTATGCGCGGTGTCCGCGTTCAGGCCGTTGTTCAGGAATTGCAGGGTGAAAAAGTCGATATCGTGCCTTGGTCCCCGGATATGGCGACCTTCCTCGTAAACGCTCTGGCACCGGCTCAGGTGACCAAAGTGGTTATGGATGAAGAAAACCAGCGGACCGAAGTGGTGGTGCCGGAAGATCAACTGTCTCTGGCGATTGGTCGCCGCGGTCAGAACGTTCGCCTGGCGTCGCACCTGACGGGCTGGAATATCGATATTCTGACCGAGTCCGAAGAAGTTGAAAAACGTACACAGGAAACACAACGCCGCGTTGACCAGTTCATGCAGGCGCTTGATGTTGACGATGTTCTGGCGCACCTGTTGGTGGCTGAAGGTTTCGTCTCCCTGGATGACGTTGCCTATGTCGAGATCGAGGAACTGGCAGCCATCGAAGGCTTTGACGAAGATGTCGCCCGCGAATTGCAGAACCGTGCCCTGGCCTTCGTCACCAAGCGTGACCAGGAATTGCAGGACAAGATCAAAGCCCTGGGGATCACCCCGGAACTGCTCGAGTTCGATGCACTGACGACCGAGATGTCGGTTGCCCTGGGTGAAGCTGGCGTGAAGACGCTGGATGATCTCGGTGATCTGGCCGGTGAAGAACTGGTCGAGATTGTCGGCGAGAAGAATATGAAACTGGATCGTGCGAACGCCATTATTATGGCTATCCGCGAATCATGGTTCGCAGAAGAAGATGCGGAAAGCCAGTCTTAATCACTGGCTTTGCAGCTTAAATTTTGACAGGCGCAGCCCTTTGGGGACCTTCCTTGCGGTTGCGCCTGTTTTCCGATAAAAAGGTCTTGGAATTAAAGGTAGTTATAGGCTGAGAATGAACGATACGTCGAACCCGAAGAATGAAAAGCCAGATGGCAAGACACTGACCCTGTCTGCCAAGCCGGCGAGTACCCTGTCGCTGAAGCGTCCCGATAGCGGGGCGGCTCCCGCTGCAGGTGCTGCACCAGCCGCTGCCAGCGGTGGCGCAGGCAGCCGCGTCAAACAAAGTTTTTCGGGTGGTGTCACGAAGAGCGTTGCCGTTGAAGTCAAGCGCCGTCGTGTTCTCAAACCGGGTGAAACCGCTCCGGCCCCAGCTGTTGCGGCTCCGGCTGTGCCACAAGCCCAGCAACCGACCCCGAGCAATTCCGACAATCGCCGTCTGGAAGCGCTGAAAAATATCAATAACGAACCGCCGAAATCACGTTTCGCCTTTACGGTTGCCGAAGCCGAAGCGCAACGCCAGGCCGAACGCGACGCCGCCAAGGAAATCCCGGCTGACCTGCGTCGTCCGCTGACACCGGAAGAATTGCGCCAGCGCGAACTGGCCGAGATGGAAGCCATCGAAACCGATGAGCAAAATCGTCGTGATGCCGAGAATAAACGCATCGATGCCAGCCGTCCGGCAACAACGACATCCACAACGGCCCGTCCGGCGACCAGCACCACACCGACATTGCCAGGCGGTCGTCCGATCCCGGGCCTGCGTCGTGATGATGAAGATGATCGTGGCGCTGCTGCTGCCCGTCCGGGCAAGAGCACACGTGGCCGTAATGATGACCGCCGCCGCGATGGCCGTATCACGCTGACACAAGCATTAAGCGGTGAGCCGGAGATCGAACGTGGCCGTTCCGTCGCGTCGTTCAAACGTGCGCGTGAAAAAGAAAAACGCCATATGATGCAGGATGTGCGTGAGAAAATCGTGCGCGAAGTCATCGTGCCTGAATTCATTACCGTTGCTGATCTGGCCAACCGTATGGCCGAACGCTCCGGCGACGTCATCAAAGCCCTGATGAAAATGGGCATGATGGTCACCGTCACGCAATCCATTGATGCCGATACGGCTGAACTGATTGCCGCTGAACTGGGTCACACGGTTAAGCGTGTGTCTGACTCGTCCGTGGAAGACAGCCTCCAGGGTGAAGCCGATATCGAAACCAACCTGTTGCCGCGTGCACCGGTTGTCACGATCATGGGTCACGTTGACCATGGTAAGACATCCTTGCTCGATGCGATCCGCCAGACAGACGTGGTCGCCGGCGAAGCGGGTGGTATTACGCAGCATATCGGTGCGTACCAGATCACCACACCATCAGGCCAAAAAATCACCTTTATCGATACGCCGGGTCACGCTGCATTCTCTGAAATGCGTGCCCGTGGTGCGAACACCACCGACATCGTCGTTCTGGTGGTTGCCGCCAATGACGGTATCATGCCGCAAACGATTGAAGCGCTGAACCATGCTAAAGCGGCGAAAGTGCCAATCATCGTGGCGATCAACAAAATTGATCTGCCGGATGCCAATCCACAGCGCGTCAAGGAAATGCTGCTGAGCCATGAACTCGTCGTCGAGGAAATGGGCGGTGATGTGATTGCCGTGGAAGTATCCGCGAAACAGAAACTGAATCTCGACAAGCTGGAAGAAGCCATCCTGCTGCAGGCCGAAGTGATGGAACTGACAGCCAATCCAAACCGCGACGCAATCGGTACGGTTCTGGAATCCAAGATGGAGCAGGGACGTGGTTCCGTGGCGACCGTTCTGGTTCAAAAAGGGACGCTTAAAGTCGGCGATATCTTTGTCACCGGTATGGAATGGGGCCGTGTACGCGCCCTGAATAACGACCATGGCAAACGTATCAAGGAAGCCCTGCCGGGTATGCCGGTTGAGGTTATCGGTCTGGATGGCACGCCAAATGCCGGTGACGATTTCGTCGTCGTCGGTGATGAAGCCAAAGCCCGTGACGTGGCCGAATACCGTGCCCGCAAGAAACGCGATGCGACCGCCGCCCGTGCGAACCGATCCAGCATCGAAGATATGCTGTCCCAGATCAAAGCCGGCGACAAGAAAGAACTGGCCGTTATCATTAAAGGTGACGTGCATGGTTCTGTCGAAGCGATCAACGCGGCGTTGCATAAATTGCTGGAAGACAATACCCAGGTTGGTTTGCGGACACTGCATATTGGTGTCGGTGCGATCAATGAATCGGATATTTCCCTGGCCAAAGCAACCGGCGCATTGATCATCGGCTTTAACGTCCGTGCAAATCCGCAGGCGCGCGATCTGGCCCGCCGTGACTCCATCGATCTGCGTTACTACAGCATCATCTATAATGTTATCGATGATGTGAAAGGTATGCTGACCGGCCTGTTGTCACCAGTGACCAAAGAAGCCATCAGCGGTTACGCCGAGATTCGTCAGGTCTTCGACCTGTCCAAATTCGGCAAGATCGCCGGTTGTATGGTTACCGAAGGCAAGGTCAAACGCGGTTCCAAAGTCCGCCTGTTGCGCGACAACGTCGTTATCCACGAGGGCACGCTCAAGTCGCTCAAACGTGGCAAGGATGATGCGCGTGAAGTCCAGTCCGGCTTTGAATGCGGTATGGCATTCGACAATTACGACGACATGCGCGTCGGTGATATGATCGAGGCCTTTGAAATCGAAGAGACCGCCGGCGTTTTATAACGGTGGCGCGCTCTTTTTGTGAATATAAAGGGCGTTAAGTCGTGGATAAGATCATTTTTGCGACATCGAATAAAGGCAAGTTTGACTGGTTCCAGCGTCACCTGAATGAGGTGGGACTACACGATTTGCAACTGGAACAAGCAAAGCTTGATCTGACGGAAATCCAGTCCATGGATATTGCGGCTATTTCACTGTTCAAGGCCAGACAGGCTTATGATCTATTGCAAACGCCGGTTGTTGTGATGGATGGTGGATTTTATATCGACGGGCTGAACGGTTTCCCGGCGGCTTATACGCGCGACATGACCGATACGATCCCGATGGACATATGGGGCAAGATCATTTCGGTGCTGGATCAGAAAACCTGCCATTTTGAAAATGTGGCGACCTATATTTATGGACCGGATCAGTACGAACAGTTTTTCGATACGACCGGCGATGTGTTTTCGCTGACCGACCAGGTCTGGCCGACAGATCGGGAAGGGCAGTGGTCAGCCCTGTGGCGCGTCCTGGTGCCCAGTAAATATGGTTACACGAAACCGATGGCTTCTTTCGATGACGCAGAACTCGAAGCGTACTTGCAGAAACGCCAGGTTTATAAAGGCGACTCCTGCATGGAACAGGTTGCGCGTTATCTCAGTGACCAGATCAGGCAGGCGGCCTAGTATGACAGAAACACCATCACCGTCTAAAAAATACGTACTTGGCTTTGCGTTCAGCGAAGATAAGAGCAAGCTTGTGCTGATCCGTAAGAACCGGCCGGAATGGCAAAAGGGCAAATTGAACGGTGTCGGTGGCAAGATCGAGGATTATGATGCGGATGCCTATGCCGCGATGTGCCGCGAGTTCAAGGAAGAGGCGGGCATTGAAACGACGGCGCAGGACTGGAATCACTATGTCACATTGAATGGCGATTACGGTTTTGTAATTATATTCTGCGCGTTCAGTGACCGTTTTATGCAGGCCCGGACGCAATCGGATGAGGCTGTTGAGATTATCGACCTGGATGACCGCGCTGTCAGAACAGGTTTCGTTTCGAATTTAGGCTGGCTGATCGAGATCGCTCTCGATGAAAACCAGTCGGAATTTTTTGTTCATGTAGACTATCGAAAGGACTTCGCCGCAGCGCGAGGTGTGTAAGGACTAAATTATGGCCCAGAAAAAAGAACCGACCCAGCGCCAGTTGCGCGTCAACGAGGCGATCCGTCATATTATTGCAGCACAATTGATGCGTGGTGATGTGATGGTGGATGAACGTTTGCGCGGCCAGTCCGTCACGGTCACCGAGGTCGAGGTCGGCCCGGACATGCGTCACGCCACGGCGTTTGTGACGCCACTGGGTGGTGGTGCGGTGACGAAGGATGTGCTGGATGCGCTGAATGATGCCGCCCCGCAATTCACCCATGCCGTGGCGAAAGATCTGGTGATGAAATACACACCCCGCATTCGTTTCGCGTATGACGAACGTTTTGACTATGCGGATAAGATCAATGTTCTGTTGAAGAACGCGGATAAAACGAATAACTAGTCGTCACTCTCCGACAATTTCCTGGAAGCGTTCGGTTTTGCTGACCTGGGACAGGATTTGGTCGAAATCGTCACCTGTTGGTACGGCGGTGATGGTATTCGCCTTCAGCAGCGCAAATTTCTTCATGATATCCTGGTCGATCTGCGCATAGAGCGGGCTGTCCGGATTGGTCATCATCGCCAGCGTCTGGGCCGGGGATAATTGCTCTTCCTTGGAACGGTACGGGCGCTCGGCGCTGATCGCATCGTAAATGTCGCAAATCTGCATCAAACGCAAATGCATCGGCAGATCGTCACCACCCAGGCCGTGATAGCCTTTGCCATCGGGACGTTCATGGTGGTAATAGGCGATCTGTTCCGACAGTTGGATCAGCGGGTGGCTGATACCGGATTTTTCCATGCGGGCCGCGCCGTAATCCGTGTGTTTTTTAATCTCGGCAAATTCCTCGGCACTGAGACGGCCCGGTTTCTCATGGATTTCCAGGGGAATGTCCAGCTTGCCGATATCATGCAGTTCGGCGGCGAATTTCAGATTGCGGGCGATATTCTCGCTCAACCCCACGAAACGGGCGAAATCATACACGTCTTTAGCCACGCGCATCGCATGGAAATAGGTCGGGCTGCCCGTGCCGACAGGGCGGGATGGCAGGGACGGCATATCGTATAAAAGCTCCATCTGGCGCTGGTAAAAGCGCATGACGACCATGTAATGGAGGTCGTCCGTTCCAAAAGGA
>DASWYT010000084.1:0-4160 GCA_036404835.1 Alphaproteobacteria bacterium
GATGTTTTTCGGGCGCGGCTGTTCCAGTGTCAGGACAGCATGATCAGGCAAATGACTGCGCAGGTTTTTTTCCAGGGGGAACCAGCGTTCCGCCGGGACATTCTGGAATTCCGTGCGCATGAAGAAATGTTTCGCGGTGCGATCGACGAATTCGTCATTGCGCACAATATTGGCGCCTTCATCCATTAGGGCTTTGGTGATCTGATGCACCAGGCCAGGTTGATCGGGGCAGGCAACGCGGAGAACGGGATCTTTCATAACCGGTACTATAAGTCATTTAGCGTAAAATAAAAGCCGCCTGGAGGCGGCCTTTATCATGCGTGACTGCTTTAGCAGTTACTTGCGCTGGGCCGGTTTAGGCTCATTGTTGTTGCTGCTGCTGGCTTCCGGGGAAGTGGAAGGGCGGTTGCTTTTTTCAGCGTTATTAGCTGCGCCTTGTGCGTCATTTTTGAAATTGCCTGGATTGCTTTTGTTTTTATCTTTATCCTGGGATGGTTGTTGTTTTTGATCCTGATTTTGGTTCTGAGTATTTGTCGCCATGTTAAATCTCCATAGAGTTTTGTTGCTGCTGAAATATTTCAGTTAGGTTAGATTATGTTTGTCATCATAAAAAAGCGACACGGTTTAGGGATCGATATATAAGGATTCATGATCAATTCTTTGGCAGTCATCAAAAAAATGCACAGGTTTGATCCTGTGCATTTTTAATGGCTTTAGGGGAAGAGGCGTGATTTACGCATCATCCTCATCTTCAGTGCTGGACTGGTAATTGACACCAGTCTCGGCAATCTGGGTCAGCAGCATGTCGGCTTCCTTTTCTTCTTTGAGAATGCTCTCCAGGATTTGGGCGACTTTGGCTTTGCCCAGCGTACGGGCTAGTTGAGCCAGACCGCCATAAGAAGCGATCTCGTAATGCTCGACTTTCTGAGCCGCCAGGATCAGGCCGACATCGCGTGTCGCCGTTCCGCTGTCGGTTTCGGAAATGATGGTTTTGCCTTCGGCAACCAGGCCTTCCATCGCTTCACATTTCTTGGCGCGTGGTTTTTCATCCAGTGCCGCAAAGGCTTTTTCCAGGCGCACCACATGCGTTTCGGTCTGTTTCAGATGATCCTGAAAAGCTTTTTGCAATTTCGGTGAGGTCGCGGCCTTTTTCATTTTCGGCAGAGTCTTGACCAATTGTTTTTCAGCCCAGTACATGTCTTTCAGGCTGTCTACAAAAAGTTTTTCCAGCAAGGTATCAGTTGTCTTGGCGTATTCATTATCGTTGAATGTATTTTGAATCGTCTTTTTGGCAGTGGACAGGATGGTGTCCAGATGAAGGATAGACGTGTCAGATGATTTTGAAGGGGATTTTGTGCTGGTGCGTTTTGCAGCAGTAGAATTCTTGAGAGCCATTTTAATCTCCTGGAGATTGTTGGGTTGATACTCTTTTATGCTAGGCCTGCGCTCATAAGAATTCTGTATGCGTCCGCTAGCAGAGTTATAAGAAACTCTTGTGCCATCATCGTTGCGATAAGATGCAGCAGGACGTGATCAAAGAATGATTTCCGGCAATGTTTTCGTATGGAAAATTTATGCAGGGAGCAGGGCCAGAATCGGTTTTCAAATAGTAAACATAATAGATATAAAAGGTTTAATAATATGGCAATAAATTAAGTATGCGGACATGTTTATTGAATAATATAGTAATTAAATACAGTGTTTTAATTTTATCTTTTAGGCCTCCGAGACTTTAATAAATTTAAGAATTTAATGTTATAATTAGGGCAGATGGGAGGATTCCCTCCTGACTGTAAATGCATCAAAGGTTTTATCACTTGAAGTCCGCTATTCCCCTTACGATGAACCTCAACAGAGCTCTGCGTTTAAGCCTGTTGATCGGCACATGCCTGGGGACGAGCATGGGGATCGTATGGGCTGGGCCGGAAGGTGGCGTCGTATCGCAAGGGTCCGCCACCATCGGCCAGAGCGGCAGCAACACCACGATCAATCAAAATACCAACCGCGTGCTGATCGATTGGCAGGGTTTCAATGTCGGCGAACATGAAAGCGTCAATTTTATCCAGCCCGGCGCATCATCCGTTGCCGTCAACCGTATTCATGATGCCAACCCGTCCAGCATCTTGGGCTCTCTGTCTGCGAATGGCCAGGTGGTGCTGATCAATCCGAACGGTGTGACCTTTGGCAGTAACGCGCATGTCGATGTGAATGGGCTGGTGGTCTCCACCGCTGCACCGACCGACAGCGATGCCACGAAATTCATCTCCGGCCAGAGCGATAAACTGAATTTATCGATTGCGGGGAATCCACATGCAAAAATTATCAATGCCGGCCATATTACCGCAAAAGATGCGGGCCTTGTTGGCTTCGTCGCACCGAATGTCATCAATAGCGGCATCATCATCGCCAATAAAGGCACAGTCCAACTGGCCAGCGGTGATCAGGCGACGCTTGATCTGTATGGTGACGGCCTGACGGAAATTGCCGTCAGCCAGGCTGTGCAGCAACAATTGATCGACCAGCATGGCTGGGTCCAGGCCGATGGCGGCAAGGTCGTCATCACGGCCGCCGCCGGGGAACATATCGTCAATAACGTGATCAATATGGGCGGCGTGACGCAGGCCCATTCCATTGCGCAAAAAGACGGCAAGATCATTCTCAAAGGCGATAAGAGTACGCTTAACATCACAGGCAAGATCGATGCATCCGGTTATGGCGCAGGCCAAAAAGGCGGCAGTGTCACCGCGACGGCAAAACATATCCATCTGAAAACCGGATCGCTGGTTGATGCCTCCGGTGACAAGGGTGGCGGCACGGTCAAAATCGGCGGCGACTATCAGGGCAAGGGCGCATTGACCAATGCTGAAACGGTGACGATGGAATCCGGTGCAACGATCCATAATGATGCCGTTACGTATGGTGATGGCGGCATGAGTATCTTATGGGCCGACAAGGCGACGTATTTCCACGGTGATATTACCGGCAGAGGTGGTGCACAAGGCGGCAATGGCGGCTTTGTCGAGACATCCGGCAAAGTGAATTTACTGGCCCGCGGTCATGTCAATATGTCGGCACCCAATGGTGTGATGGGGACATGGTTGCTCGATCCGACGGATATTACGATTTATAACCGCTCCCAGGGCGGCACGAATAATGTCGATACAGTGACGACGCAATATCTGGAAGACCAGGATGCGAATATCATCCTGACCGCCGATAATAATATCGTGCTTGACCTGACCGGCGATACGCTGGCACCTAATGCCAATCACAGCATCACATTGACCGCGACAAACGGGACGATTTCAACCGCATCGGCGGGGAATATGACGACATCCGGCACGGGCAGCATTATTTTGAATGCTGGCGGCGGGATTACACTGAGCCACGCTTTGGGACTGACCACGGCGGGCGGGAATATCACGCTGAACAACAATATGACGTCCACCGTATCGCAATCATTTAATGCCGGGACGGGGACAATCACCACCAAAGCGGTGGCGATGGGTGCAAACAACCTGACATTGATCGGCGACGATGTAGTTCTTGATGATACGGTACATGGCACAGGGATTTTGACACTGGCACCGTACACGAATATTGGCAAAGAGATGCGAATCAGTTTCTATGGTGGTGATTACAATTTGGATAGTACCGAGATCGGTCGCCTGGGCAGTAGCTGGAGCATGATCAATATCGGCACGGGCAGTACGCAGAACAGTATCAAAATTGCTGATACCAGCTGGGCCAACTCGGTAACCTTTAAAACCGGCGGTGAAGTTTTCTTTTACAGTACGAACGCAGGTATAGGTAATGCATCGATTACGACGCAAGCCAGTGCAACGCAGTTGTTGGGAACGCTGACGACGCAGGGCGGAGCGATCAATCTGGCCAAGCTTAATTCACACAGCGCGGTGATCGACAGTAATGGCGGTCATATCACATTGGATGTACTGCGTCTCTATGCCGACAGTAATCCTGACTCACTGAACGTTACCAGTGATAATGGCGATATTACCATGACCGGAACGGAATGGCTGGTCGATGGTGCGATTTCATCCATTGCCGGGAAAAACGTGATCTTTGATGCCGGAACGGGCAGTGTCACCTATGGTGGCACATTCGATGGCGGTTATAATTTATCCGTGACGGGCAGCACA
>DASWYT010000085.1:0-3644 GCA_036404835.1 Alphaproteobacteria bacterium
GGTTCTGCAGGCAAGGACACACGCGGTCTTATTCGCGTACATCAATTCACCAAAACTGAGCAAGTAGTTATCTGCACACCAGAACAATCACTGGCCGAACTGGAACGTATGACATCGATTGCCGAAACGATGCTGCAACGTCTGGAATTGCCTTATAAGAAAGTTCTATTGTGTACGGGTGATATGGGCTTTGGTTCCCGCAAAACCTATGATATCAACACCTGGGTACCAACACAGAATACGTATCGTGAAACGATGAGTTGTTCTGTCTGTGGCGATTTCCAGGCCCGTCGGATGAAGGCGCGTTACAAGCCTGAAGGCGGCAAGAAAAATGAATTCGTCCATACACTGAACGCGACCTGTATCGCGACGCCACGTGCTTTGGTGGCCGTGATGGAAAATTACCAGCAGGAAGATGGCTCGATTGTCGTGCCAACGGTTTTGCGTCCGTATATGCATGGTCTTGAGGTTATTCGCGCCGCATGAATGTCAACCGCACCATCAAATTGCTGATGCATCTGCGCCGTAATGGCATTACGCAGACCGATGTGTTGTCGGCGATGGAACGTGTGCCGCGTGAAATGTTCATACCGCAAAATTTCCAGGATCGGGCCTATGACGATACGGCTTTGCCGATCGGTCATGGCCAGACGATCAGCCAGCCTTTGGTCGTGGCCACCATGACGCAGGAACTGGAACTGAATGACCGTGCCACCGTGCTGGAAATCGGGACGGGCAGCGGTTACCAGACCACGATCCTGTCGCAATTATGCCGCCGTGTTTATACGATCGAACGCCTGAAACCATTGCAGGAAGTGGCGCAAAGACGGTTCGATGCGATGAAATTGCGCAATGTCACGACGTTGCATGGCGATGGTTATAAAGGCTGGCCCAGTGCTGCGCCGTTTGACCGCATTATCGTGACGGCGGGAGCCAATCAGGAACCGCCACAGGCTTTGCTGGATCAGCTCAGCGATAACGGTATCCTGATCATCCCGATCAAGAAAAATGCGATCCAGGAAGAACTGATCAAGATCCGCAAGATCGGCGGAACCTTGACGCGCGAACATCTGATGGATGTGCGTTTCGTCCCCCTGGTCAGCGAGCATGATATTTTTACGGCAGGGCAAAGACGATGAAAAAGAGCGTTGCCATCATTGGATTACTGACAGGTTTATTAGTCCAGGGTTGCACCAGCTCCGCTCCACCCAATAACGCACCTGTCCGTATCATGGGTGGCACCGCACCGGTGATGCAGCAGAATAACCAGCAACTCTATCCGGCACGCCAGGCCGTGACTCAGCCGGTCATGCAGCAAAATACCATCCGCAACAACAACAGCAGATTCCAGGTTGGGCAGGCGCAGATTGTGTCCGTTTCGCCTTATGAAGGCCGCCAAATCCAGAAACAGCAACCACCGGTGATCAACAGCGCTGCACAGCCGACCTATCGTTCGACATCCATCTATGCTTCGAAACCGGCGCCGGTTCCGGTTCAGACACCCGTAAAACAACAGCCGCGCGGCATGTTCGACTTGCCGCCGCAATCACAACAGGCCGCGACGAAACCTGCTGCGATGCCAGCACTGGCCCCTGTCGCGGTCGCCAGCAATGCGCCCGTTGTGCCCAAGACAACAAATATGTCGATTACCGATGTACTGGACAGAACGATCCGCAATGCACCGGATGAAACGATGACTCCGGCAAGAGCCATTGAAACAGCACGGACGGCGATGCCGGCAACACCTTTGGAGAGTTCGGGTCCAGGTCAGGCTGTGTCATCCATTCCGGCCAGACCGGTCACAGCAGGACAGGGGCACCAGCCATCGAAACAGGCTATTGCGTCCCTAGGCAGAGAAAAACCGCGTTTCTATTGGCCGGTCAGAGGAAATGTGATTTCCAATTTCGGTTCCAAGGGCAGCGGGAAACAGAATGACGGGATCAATATCACCGCACCGAAAGGCACGGCCGTGAAAGCAGCCGCCGCCGGTCTTGTCGTCTATAGCGGTCAGGATCTGGGTGGTTTGGGTAATCTGATTTTAATCCGCCACAGTGGCGGCTATCACACCGCTTATGCGCATGTTGATAACCGTCTGGTGAAGACCGGTGATAAAGTGTCCATCGGTGAAGCGATTGCCAATATCGGCAAGACGGGAAATGTCACCACGCCGCAATTGCACTTTGAAATACGGGACGGCAAAAAGCCGGTCAATCCGGACAGTTTCCTGCCACGCGCTTAGTTTTTATAGCGGCTTGGCTTGTTCCTCTAGCCAGTTTTTCAGCGCCTCAACAGGTTTACGGCCTTCAAGAGCCTGATCCTGCTTATTGCTTCTGAAATCACCTATAGATGGGTAAGACGTGCCATCGATGTTTTTGATGGCCATGCAGATATCTTTTTGATTGTTGATTGAAAAAATATGCTCGGACGCAATCTGTGCGCCATCGAGATTGATATTTTTCCAGTATGTAGGATGGTTTATGGCGTATTGGCTGGTGTAACTATCAGGATATTTATCGTTCATCGTGCCTGGATTATAAATATAGTCCACCAAATGCGTTACACCCATCTCGATGATTTTAGCGAGATTATCCGGTGATTTTTTTTCAGTACACACAACAACCTGAATATTATGATCATCTCTCAGTTCATTAATCTCTTCCAGCAATTTCGGTTTGTCTTCAATGACCTTCATCCCGACAAAGACGTAACGCAGCGGCAGCGCTGCCGTGTTCCATTCCATGGCGCCATCAAGTGTTTTGATAAAAATATTGTTGCTCATATTATATCTCTCTCAAGGTTGAAGCCAGTTTTTTACAGCAGTGACAGCTGACTGGTTATTGTCCGGGCGTTTCTTTTTGAATATATCGAAATAATAGAACTGACCACCGGCCATACGCATGGCATCACAATTTTTAAAAGCGTCATCAATCAGGAACATATCCTGCGGCAGGGCTTTCTGGCCCTCAAATGTAAGATGCTCCCAGAATTGCGGATCATGTTTTTCGTGCGCACAGATTCTATCATCATTGTTAGCGATAGGTATGAATTTGCTAAGGCATGGATAACGGACGTAATCGACCAGATCGGTAACACCCATCTCTTCGAGAGATTCTTCCGTTTCACCCGGCATGGCATTGCCGCATGCGACGATCTTGACGTTGTATTTTTCCTTGAAAGCAGCCAGGCCCTGTATCAGCTCTGGGTTCTCCGTGGCCGTATTGTGCATGTCCACAATAATATAACGCACGCGGTTCGGGTCAGCCGTCACCACTTGCGGTTCGGCCATCTGCGTATCGGCTTTGAAGAATGAACTAAAAAATTTCTTGATCATGAGACTGACTACCATTGTGTGTCTGTTATATATACATAATAACGCATTGCCAGTCAAGATTTTTCCTTTAATATTTGCCGAAACCAATTCGAAAGGCTTTAAAATGTTAATTTCTTCCGCTTTCGCCGCTGCCGAGGCTGCCGCTCCGGCTGCCAGTGGCTCTTTGCTGGCTAATCTGGCGCCTTTACTGTTTATTTTCATCATCTTCTATTTCCTGGTCATCCGCCCGCAAAGCAAGAAGATCCGCACCCATCAGGAGATGCTCGGCGGCCTGAAAAAGGGTGACCATGTGGTTACCGGCGGTGGTTTCCTG
>DASWYT010000086.1:0-9339 GCA_036404835.1 Alphaproteobacteria bacterium
GGTAAGGGACAAATCTTAGAAAGAGATGTCGTTACGCATTCGCATGATGATTCTGATCTGGTTCATATGTCTAATTTATCCCGGCGTCGGGCAGGATTGCAAGAGGTTTTTTTAAAGCCCTAAAAATCAAGCATCTTTGGAAATGAAACGGCCGCGATTATCGAACGGGCGGGTCTGGGCCGGGGAATCGTTAACGGCTTGATTTTGCTGTTCCTGCACACGGTTCGCCAGATAATCCTGTGGCGCCGGATGGTCTTTAACACCTTCGGATGTCAATATTTTCTGGGAAATCTCGCGCGCCATATCCGCTGTCGGGCGGGCAAAACGCAGGTAATAATCTTTAACTTGCTGCAAAACCGTCATCTCTATTCCCATTACTGTTCCATACATCTGAAAACGTCCTTCCCCGGTAATTCCTGCGATTCTGTGATTTAACCACAGGGTGGAATTAGCGGGACAGATGTTTTACCCCAGGGCCCATAAAAATCCCATTAAGATGGAGCAGTATCGCCAATCAAAAATGATTGGCGTGAACAATACACACACAGTTGTGGATATGTGGATAAGTCAGCGCAGCGGATTTTTTTGGCGACGGCGCGCAACAGAAGAACCGATATTCATCGCTTCACGGTATTTTGTAACTGTACGACGTGCGATAGGAATGCCTTCGACTTTGAGCAATTCCACCAGATCGTCATCGGATAAAATCTTTTTCGCATCTTCCACGTCGACCAATTGCTTGATTCGTGCTTTCACCGCATGGGCCGTATGCTCCATCGTACCGGTACCGCCACCAACATGGCTGGAGAAGAAATATTTCAGTTCAAAGACACCGCGCGGTGTTTCGATATATTTTTGCGTCGTGATGCGTGAGACCGTGCTTTCATGTACTTCCACCACCGCCGCGATATCGCGCAGGATCAGCGGCTTCAGATAAGCGACGCCATAGGCGAAGAATGCATCCTGTTGGCGGACGATCTCGGAAGCGATTTTCAAAATGCTTTGCGCGCGCTGGTCCAACGCCTTGATCAGGAATTGCGCGGATTGCAATTTATCGATCAGATACTCCGTTTGCGGTGTTTCCGCTTCTTTATCTTTTTTCTTTTCTTTTGCGCCGCCCTTTTGCTGCACGATGGCGGCGTAACGCTGGTTGACCAGCACTTTCGGCAAGGCATCCGGGTTCAGTTCGACCATCCAGGTGCCCGGCTGTTGCGGGTTGCGGTTGCGTTTCATGATCACATCAGGGATCAGTGTCTGCACCACATCATGCGTGAACAGCAAGGCCGGTTTCGGATCGAGGCGTTTCAACTGCACCAGCATGCGGCGGAATTCATCTTCGCCGACGCCGCATTTCTGCTGCAATTTGCGATAGTCATGCTGTCCCATCAAAGCGAGGTTCGCCAGCAGGACCTGGAATTCCGGTGTCAGGATACCCTGATCTTTCAATTGCAGTTCCAGACATTGCGCCAGATTGAGCGCGAATAAACCGGCCGGTTCCATTTGCTGGCAACGGGCCAGGACCAGTTCGACATCTTCGATATCGGCAACGAATTGCTCGGCGATTTTTTTGATGCTGCCGCGGAAATAACCGGCTTCATCCAGATTTTCGACCAAAGCCAGCGCCAGCATCTGATCCTGCGGGCTGGCGAATTCCAGCTGGATTTGTTTGGTGAGATGTTCATACAGGCTGGGTGAAGCATCGCCCATCTGTTGTTCCCAGGATGTTTCGCCATCGCCATGGTCACGGCCACCACGGCCGACATCGGAAAAATTCGTATGGTTGGAATCGTAATCAGTGTCCGGTTCGTGATCGTCATATTGACGGTCGAACTCGTCATTCATGCTGGCATCGGCGGCGCGTTGTTCGGGCACGGCTTTGGTGCGTTCATCCGGCGCGGCGTAATTGCTCAAATGATGAAAATCATGTTCTTTATGGTCCTGACCCGCCGCAGCGAAATCACCATCGCCATCATTTTCATCCGCGCGCTGGAGCAACGGGTTGCTTTCCAGCTCGCCCAGGACGAATTCGTTCAGTTCGATATTATTCATCTGCAACAAGGCGATAGCCTGTTGCAATTGCGGCGTCATGGTCAGCGTCTGTGTCTGTTTCAGCGCAAGATGCGGACCTTGGGGGCCTTTGGATGATTTGTTTTGACGTTGCGGCGTTGACATAGCCCCATCATGACGCCCAGCCCTTAAAAGGGAGTAAACCCTTTTATATCCACTTTATTATCTGCACAGATGACGGGAACGACCAGAGGTGCCTCTGTGGCCGGGACGACCGGTGCAAGCAGCATATTATCGCCTGGAACACCATTCTTGTCCTTCTTTTCCTCATAATATTGATGGATTTCGGCACCATAAACAGAGGTGGTAATCAGGAATTGTATGATATTACGCCACTGGCCGTTCACCATAACGGGATTATTGTGCAATAGCCCTATCTGCTGGGGGCGCATATTCTCTTCAAAAGCCTTCTTTGGAGTAGCCTCGCTCGGCATGACCTGAACAAGGTCCAGATGGTTTCTCTTATGGTCGATCTGAATCTGTTTCCCTAAATCGATGGCTAATGGGATAAAATCGTATGTCAGATTGCCGCCCATATAGCGGTACACGCTGCGATAGAATCTCTCTATCGCCTCTGGGTGATTGGCCAGCAGATAAGGTTCGGCGTCCAGTTCTTTTTTGTGGATAAGCGGTAGGCCGAGATTCACCATGGTCGGATCGACCAGGTCGGTCACGCTTTCAAATTTTATATTCATTTTAATACCTTAAATATACACGAAGCAGATCCCAGATCAGCTCTACCCAGAAAACAGTCGGACTAGTCTAATTATGTAATAGATACATGTCAAGGCTTATGAATTGCCGTTACAGCATAATTGCCAAAGCAGCCGCCACAGCTGTGTCGCTGCGGAGGATCAAATCCCCCAGGCTGACGGGGTGAAACCGGGAATCCGGCACGGTCAGGGCATTTTTTTCCGCCGGCGAGAAACCGCCTTCCGGGCCGATCAGGATCGCCAGGGGTGCTTTCACCTGGGCCAGCACATTTTTCAACGGTTTGGCGCGGGTGGTGTCACCTTCGACACAGGGCAGCAAGGCTTTATCCGCCGGCCAGTTTTTCAGCAGCGTTTCCAGCTTCACCGGCAGGGAGAGTTGCGGAACCGTCAGCCGTCCGCATTGCTGGACGGCATCGATAATCTGTTGTTGCAAACGATCTTCATTCAGTTTCGCCTGTTGCGTTCGTTCGGTCAGCACCAGTTGAATCTGCGTCACACCCAGTTCCACCGCGTGACGGATAGCATTGTCGAATGAATCCTTATTCTTCAACGGGGCCAGCACCAAGGTTACATCCGGCAATGTTTCTGTCGCAGCGATTTTTTCCTGTAACGTCACATCGATATTGCGGCGGTCCGGAAAAGAGGCGCTGCCTGTCCATTCACCGTCACGTGCATTGAACAATTTAATTTCACCACCATCGCGCAAGCGCAGGACATTGCGCGCATGATGCGCCGCATGGTCCGGCAGACGCACTGTCTGGTCTGCGGCAAGTATTAAATCGGGACAATAAAAACGGGGAATATGGCGCATGCGATGCTTGAGCAATCAGGAGGTTGAGAGTAGAATAATGTAACTTTAGAAGGGAATAAGGCCGTTTGTCCATTGATCTTCAACAATCCTGCTGGTTCGACCGGTTTTTGCCCCGCTTTGCACGGCCTTATGCACGGCTGGCGCGCTGGGACCGTCCCATCGGTTTCTGGCTGCTCTTCTGGCCTTGCGTCTGGGGCCTGTTGCTGGCGCCGGGTTTTGTCTTTTTTTCCATTACGGAACAAGCTTTTCTGATGGCGTTATTCCTGATCGGGTCTATCGCCATGCGCGGTGCCGGTTGCACGATCAATGATATCTGGGACCGCAAACTGGATGCACAGGTCGCCCGCACCGCCTCCCGCCCGCTGGCCGCCGGGACGATTACATTGCGCGGTGCGTTGATCTTTTTGCTGTTGCAATGTCTCGGTGGTTTGGCGGTTCTTTATTTTTTACCGCTTCAGGCGCAGATCATCGCCCTTCTCTACGTGCCACTGATCGTGATTTATCCGTTGATGAAACGTATCACCATGTGGCCGCAGGCTTTTCTGGCGATCGTTTTTAATGCCGGTGCCATTGTCGGATGGGCAGCCACCGATACTCCGTTCGATCCGCTAACCTGGATTTTATACGGCACCTGCATGCTCTGGACGCTGGGCTATGACACGCTCTATGCGCATATGGATCAGACGGACGATGCCCTGATCGGAATTAAATCGACCGTGATCCGTTTCGGGGACCGCGCTGTTTACCTGGTCGCCTGGTGCTGGGCCGGGATTTTTGCCGGATGGCTGGCGATGGGCCTGATCACCGGTTTCCCGCTTTTCAGCTGGTTGATGTTTACCGTTGCCATGGTCCTGCAAATCATGCGTTTTTGGGCCTGGGCGCCGGAAAATGACAAGATGACCCTGAATTACTTTAAATATCAACATGCTTTTGGCGGCATGCTGGCGCTGGCTTGCTGGTATAATCTATTGAACCATCTGCCCGTAACAGGCTAGACTGTTGCAAACATAAAGGTGACTCATGACATCTGACATTAAAGATTTCAGTTTTGAACAGGCGATGGGCGAATTGGAGAAAATCGTCCAGCGTCTGGAAAGCGGCCAGGAGCCGTTGGAACAGGCGATTGCCCTGTATGAACGCGGCATGGCGTTGCGTGCCCATTGCGAAGGCAAACTGAGCCAGGCGCAATTGAAAGTTGAAAAGATCACCCAGAGCTCTGACGGCTCGCTGAAAACGGAAGAATTCCCAAATGGCTGAAATGACCGAACGCCTGAAACAGGCCCTCAAAGAAACCAGCCAGACCATCGATGATGTCATCGACCGCCTGATCCCGCGCAATAACGAGCTGGAAAATCATCTGTATGACGCGATGCGTTACGGCACGCTCGAAGGCGGCAAGCGCATGCGCCCGCTGCTGGTGCTGGCGTCCTGTGACATGTTCAGCGTTGACCGTGCCTGCGCCGTACGCGTGGCCGCCGCAGTTGAGATGGTCCATAGCTATTCGCTGATCCATGACGATCTGCCGGCACTCGATGATGCCGGCCTGCGTCGCGGCCGTCCGAGCCTGCATTGCGAATTCGATGAAGCCACCGCCATTTTAGCCGGTGATGCATTGCAATCCCTGGCGTTCGAGATTTTATCCGATAGCGATACACATGGCGACCCGCATGTCCGCATCAAACTGATTGAAGGCCTGGCGCGCGCATTAGGCCCGCGCGGCATGGCCGGAGGCCAGATGATCGATACACTGGGTCAGCGCGAAGGGACACTGGATGTCGGCGCGATCACCCGCATGCAGAAAATGAAAACCGGTTCGATGATCATGTTCGCCTGTGAAACCGGTGCGATCCTGGGCCGCGCCTCGCCGAAACATTTGATGGCGATCCGCAATTACGCCCATGATTTCGGCCTGGCTTTCCAGCTGACTGACGATCTGATGGGTGCCAATAACGCCGTGCAGGATCTGGGTAAGGAAAAAGACGAGAATAAAGAAGAAAACAAAGTCAGCTTCCTGCGTCATTATTCCAGCGGCGAAGCCCGTGCCAAGGCGGAATTGCTGATCGAACAGGCTGTCAAACATCTGGCCGTCTTTGAAACGACACGCACCGAAGTATTGGTCGATCTCGCCCGCTTCCTGGTGGATCGTAAAAACTAAGTGAGATTCGGTCTCGAGACTGGTCACATTCACAAAAGCATGATACATACGAAGTTATGCAACGAATTTTATATCAATACTGGCTTTCCCCTTTCTGCCGTAAAGTGCGTTTCGTTTTGTCCGAGAAAAAACTGGACGTCCAATTGCAGATCGAGAAAATCTGGGAGCGTCGCGTCGACTTCCTCAAGTTGAATCCCAGCGGTGAAATTCCCGTTCTGGTTGATGAGAACGGCACTGTGTTGTGCGACAGCCAGAGCATCTGCGAATATCTCGATGAACAATATCCGGAAGTCAACCTGTTAGGCGCGACCCCGCCGCAACGCGCCGAGACGCGCCGCCTGGTCGCGTGGTTCGACCGCAAATTCAACGAGGAAGTCACCGAATATCTCGTCGGCGAAAAACTGATGAAGCGCGTGCTGAAAAGCGGCCAGCCTGATGGCCAGCGTATTCGCGCCGGCCACCAGAATATCCACATGCATCTCGATTATATCGGCTATCTGGTTGATCGCCGCCGCTGGCTGGCCGGGCCGGAATTTTCACTGGCCGATATCACCGCCGCCGCGCACCTGTCCGCCATCGATTATATCGGTGACGTGCCGTGGGACGACCATAAGGCCGCCCGCGACTGGTATGCCCGCGTCAAATCCCGCCCAAGCTTCAAACCGTTGCTGGAAGATACTCTGCCGGGGACCGCGCCAGCGAAACATTACGCCGATCTCGATTTTTAACATCAAGCGACACGGCGCAAATCTTATCAGCCAGGATCAGCAGCGGATCGATAAAAGATCCATTCAGGGATTCCTGACTGACCAAAGATGATAATTCCGTACAACCGAGAATAATCTTTTCCACGCCCTGCCTATGGAACAATGTGCATTGTTCCTGCAGGAATTGCCGGTCCTGTGCGCTGGTCTGGCCCGCAATATGATAACGGATCAAACGCTCATAAGATGGTAACAGATCTTTATCCGGCTGCAGGACGATGACACCATCCCGTTCCAGACCATGACGATACAGGCCCGATTCAATCGTCATCGGCGATCCCATCACGGCAATCTTTTGGATATTTTCGGTTTGCACTTTTGCCTTGACCAGATCGATCAATGAGACAAATAACCCAAGTGCAGCTCCATGAAGATGCTCTTCGAAAATATGAGCTGTGTTACAGGCCATCACGATCATAACACAACCCGCATCGGCCAGACGCCTAGCTTCATCGACCAGCATCGTGATTAATTTCTGTTCATCGTCACGGCTGGAAATTGCATCAGGCACGGGCAGATTACTGATCAGAACATGGGGAAAGTCGTTATTGTGAACAGCGCCATAAGTGGCAATTGCTGTTTGAATAACATGGTTATAAAGCGTGACAGAGGCTTGCGGACCCATGCCGCCGATAACACCGACAATTTTTTTGTTCATGCCACCCTCCCTTTACAAGGTATTGCGCACTTGGTGCGCAATGGAGATCAGGGCCGGAATCGTTGCACCAATCGGTTCCAGCAACGATTCATGATCTTTTCTGGCTGCAAACGATTCCGGTTCAAAATCCCTGGCACTGTCTTTAAAGATCATACCGATCGTCAGGTCGCCTCTGCTCGCCGGAAAATAGGGTGGGATTTCCTGGTGATTGAAAGATATCGGTAAAACGGAGATATCCTTATCTTTTCGTTTCTCTGCATTATACAGAGACGACAAGAAGAAGAACGGACGTTCTTTCTGGCCACCCACCGGCATGATGATGACTGGCTCTTCGATCTTCTGATCGGACATACAGTTAAAATAGATATTTGCAGCTGCATATATCTCTGCGCAACCACGGCTTTGACCACGGGTCGCATAGAAATTGATCCGCTCTTTATATTCCAATGCCTGCGGATTATTCGTTTGATGCAGGAATTCACGAATTGGTTCCAGCTTTTCCGTTTTGACATCCTTATTAAAGTCGAATGATACGATTGGCGCCAAATCCGGATAAAATTCTTCTGTGAAGGCTTGCAAATAACCCTGCATGAATTGAGCGCTATGGCTCATGGCTTTTTCATTGCCCCCATTGATGCGTTTAATAAACTCACCTGCCTGATAAACATGATATTGAATATTTCGCCCAGGATTGAACGTCTGCTGATAGGCTTTCAATAATTCTAGCCCCGGAACGATCAGACTTGGTAGACGCAAGGGCAGATCCTCTAAAGACGGCGGCAGACCGCAGCCTGTTGTCAGGATCAAATCATTCCGGCTTTGCATGGCCGTTTCAAAATTTTGCCGCGCGACCTGATTATTATCCGCTGTGGCAAAATGCATTTTACCCTCAACATTTCGGGTGAACGGCTCACGTTGCAGAACCTGCCTGATATCGTAAGAGAGAGCATGTTTATTCGTTTTCATGGGAAACACCTTTTGAAAGGCGCGCACCATCCATCGCCTTGCGACTGATGGCAAGCGCGTTAAAAAGATGGCGTGCGGAGAATGGGAAACAGATAGCTTATACAGCTATACAGACGCACAAATTGTCAAACGGGAAAAAGAAAATAAGGGCTTAAGCCCACCAACGCCATGCGCCATAATTCGCGTTGCTTACAAAAGCAAACGTCGATTTCAGCGTGTCATTCATGGTGTGATTCAAGATCATGCATCCATGATATAACAGAATCATATCTTGTCAATATTTTTTTAGGCCCGTTTCAAACGGTCCAGTTGCTGGGCGATCATCTGCATCAGGCGATTCTGTTCAATCGGTTTTTTCATCACGCCGTCAAAACCCATGCGCGATGCGCGCATCAGAATATCCGATGACGGATCGGAGGTAATCAGGATGGTTGGAATTGTATTATAAGACGTCGCGCCGACCGCTTCACGGAAATTGAAACCGCCCAGCGGTTCCATCTGTAGATCCAGCAGGATCAGGTCGACTTTATGGCGGTTAAGCTGTTCCAGCGCGTCGAGACCATCATTCGCCTGGACGACATGATAACCAGCCTGATACAGCCAGGCCGCCACCAGATGACGGAAAGGCGGGTTGTCATCCACGACCAAAATACTGTATTTCGGGTTATCCTGCTGTTGCATAGGGTTATTATAACCGGATATAATCGAACGACAATGAAAAAACGTTCCGTCACGATTGCGGGCCACCGCAGCTCGATCACGCTGGAAGATGCCTTCTGGCAGGAATTGCAATTGCTGGCGAAAAGCGAAAAATTATCGCTCAACGCCCTGATCACCCGCATCGACGACACACGCCCCACCGGACAGAATCTGTCCAGCGCGTTGCGTCTGTATATTTTAGATCATCTGAAAAAATTATCAGCCCAGTAAACGCTGCGCTGTTTTCAGCCCATCGACCAGCGCATCGATATCGTCTTTGGTCGTATACAAGCCAATCGATGCACGTACCAGCGCCTTCACCGACAAATATTCCATCAGTGGCATGGCGCAGTGATGACCGACGCGGACGCAGATGCCTTTTTGATCCAAAATCATCCCGATATCCGATGGCGGGCAATTATCGATGGTGAAAGCCAGGATCGAAGCGCGTTGTACCGCTTTGCCATACAGACGCAAACCTGGAATAGCCTGTAACTGTTCTTCCG
>DASWYT010000087.1:0-2907 GCA_036404835.1 Alphaproteobacteria bacterium
GTATCGTCACTTCTGGTTCTTATGATGACACTGCCTGGCCTTGCGCTTTTTTATGGCGGCTTGGTACGCAAAGATAACGTGCTGGCGACTTTGATGCAGACATTGGCTGTCGCGTGCATTATCTCGCTGGTGTGGCCGATCATCGGTTATTCCATGACCTTCACGGAAGGCAATGGCTGGTCGGGCGGTCTTTCGAAGATGTTCTTGAAAGGTGTCGGCGTCGATTCCATGACGGGCACGATTCCTGAAACTGTGTTTCTTTTGTTTCAGCTGAAGTTTGCGATCATCACTTGTGCGATTATTCTGGGTTCGATTGCGGACCGCATCAAATTTTCTACGGTGCTTGTCTTCACTGTGCTGTGGTCGATTTTCGTATATTCACCTGTTGCGCATTGGGTCTGGGGACCGGGCGGCTTTATCGGCGGCGTCGGATTGACCGATTATAAAGGCTTCCTGGGCTATGGCACGGCGCTTGATTTTGCGGGCGGTACGGTCGTTCACATCAGTTCCGGCGTAGCCGGTTTAGTGGCGGCGCTGGTGCTGGGTAAATCCGTGCAAGGCAGCCAATCATCATCCAACAATCTTGTTCTGTCGGTGATCGGCGGCGGCATGCTTTGGATCGGATGGTTTGGTTTTAATGCCGGCTCTACATTGGCCGCGAATGGTATTGCGGGCATGGCCTTCCTTGTGACGAACACGGCTGCAGCAACTGCGTGCATCGCCTGGGTCATGCTGGAATGGATGGTTAAAGGTAAGCCGTCTGTTGCGGGAGCCTTATCTGGTTTCGTTGCAGGCTTGGTTGCCATTACACCGGGGTCTGGTTTCGTTGACTTTGGTGCATCCATCGTGTTCGGTCTTGCGGCGACTGTATTTTGTTTCTTTGCCGTTGCGTTCCTGAAAGAGAAACTGGGTTACGATGACAATCTGGATGCGTTTGGCATTCACGGTATCGGTGGTATTGTCGGTGCGCTTTTGACAGGTGTCTATGCGTCAACAGCCATTGGCGGTCGCGCCGGTTTGCTGGAAGGCAATTCGGACCAAGTTATCGCGCAGGCTTTGGCCGTGGGCGTCACCATTGCCTATTCAGCCATCGTAACTTTTGTGATCTTGATCGTGCTGAAGTACACGATCGGTATCCGTGTCGATGAACACACCGAACGTACAGGCCTGGATATGGCCCTGCATGGTGAGAAAGTTCATGTCTATCATTAAGATTTTAACTTCTATCTAACGAAAGGGCCTTAATGGGCCCTTTCCTTTTAGGAAGATATTTGACAAGTGTATTACTTTAGTAATACAGATAGATTATGCACAAAACTGCCATCCATTACGATTGTGACCCGGGGCAAGACGATGCCGTGGCCCTGCTTTATGCGCTGGGCAGTGATAAAATTGATGTCCAATCCATCAGTGTTGTCGGCGGTAATGTGGATGTAATGCAGTGCGCCAGGAATGCGCTGCAGATATTGGAGCTGGCGGATCGCACAGACATTCCTGTCTATATAGGCGCTAGAAAACCGCTCGATCGTGTTCTGCATTCTTTGCCTGAAGTCTTTGGCATCACCGGCATGGCGGGCGCTGAAACATGGCCTTCGCCAAAGCAGTACGCGATAGAGATGCGTGATTTATCTTCTGTAGTAAAGACATCCGTTATAGCTGCGACCGCACCACTGACAAATCTTGCGTTACAACTGCAGAAAAATCCTGCGTTTGCGGCATCCATAGACCATTTATACATCATGGGCGGATGCCCCTATCCGGAGCCTTTGCGTCAGCGTATGGGGAATTATATACCGCCCGGCGCCTTTGATTACGCCGAATATAACTTTGCCGTTGATCCTGAAGCGGCAAAGATCGTATTTCAAAATGGTTTTAAAGCGATCACCTTAATCGGCCTGAATGTGACGCGCATGGTTTTGTACAATGCAGATGTTGATGCTGCTTTGCGCTCCATACGAACCCCTGTTTCTTTAGGCATTGCTGATATTTTATCCAGTGTTGGTGAAGATGATCTGCAGGATTACGGACATTTGCGCAAGACATCCTTTGATCCTGTGCGCGCTATGCATGATGTGGTGGCTATGGCCGCAATTGATGCGCCTGAATTATTTACGTTCGAAACGGTGCCCCTGCGCATTCGTACCGATGCACAGGCACCAGGCCAGAGCCCTATAGATGCCGATGATTATGATCATCCCGGCGTGCGCGTGGCAATAAGCCTTAATATACACGGATTTTTAAATCGGATGATTAAAAATATCAGCGCTTTGTAAACAGCGCGACCAGCTCCACGTGATGTGACCACGTGAATTGATCGATAATACGGACATTTTCCAAGCGATAACCGCCATCTACTAATATGCGGGCGTCACGGGCGAATGTGGCTGGGTTGCAGGAAACACCGATTAAAACCGGTGTGCGGCCTGACGCGATGGATTTTACCAGTTCCTGCGCCCCTGCCCGCGGCGGGTCGAAGACGATAGCGTCATATCTGTTTGCCTCTTCCCGGCGCAGCGGGTTGCGGAAAAGATCGCGGCGATAGACTTTCAGCGGCAGCGGACCTTTTGCTTTGTCTAGTGCACGGATGGCAGGATCGACACTTTCATAGGCATCGACGCTGCCGCGTTCCAGCATGGCGCCAGTGAAAGTGCCGCAGCCTGAGAACAGATCAGCAAATTTTCCTGATTTCGGCATCACATCCATGACGGCGGAGACAAGCGCCTTTTCGCCTTCTTTGGTCGGCTGCATAAAGGCCATCGGCGGCAGATTTACGCGAATTTTTCCAAATTGGGTCTGAAATGGTTCTTTTTCAACCATGACTTCGGGGGTATCACGATCCTTAGCGCGCCAGGAAATGCGAACGATTTTGGTTTTCTGCAGAAGGCCCGGCAAAGCCTCGCGCACGGC
>DASWYT010000088.1:0-10247 GCA_036404835.1 Alphaproteobacteria bacterium
AACATGATCCTGATGTCGGCGATTGCCGTGATCTTGTTCTTAGGCGGCTGGCTGCCACCCTTTGGCCTGTCCTGGGTCGTGTGGGATTGGGTTCCGCCCTTTATCTGGTTCGCGGCGAAGATCTGCTTTGTGCTGTTCTTCTTCCTGTGGTCGCGTGCAACCTTGCCGCGTTACCGCTATGATCAGCTGATGCGTCTGGGCTGGAAGGTGTTCCTGCCATTCTCATTGGCCTATGTTGTGTTTGTCGCCGGCTTGTTGCTGGCAACCGGCAATCTGCCGTCTTAAGAGTTTTGTGGAGTTTATGATGTTGTTCCGCGCCGCCCGTCAGTTCCTGTTACTGGATATCGCCAAAGGTTTCTGGCTGACGTTCAAATATATGTTCAAGGCCCGTGTGACCTTGCATTACCCGTTCGAGAAGGGACCATTAAGCCCGCGTTTCCGTGGCGAACATGCGCTGCGCCGTTACCCGAATGGCGAGGAGCGTTGCATCGCCTGTAAATTGTGCGAAGCGATCTGCCCGGCCCAGGCCATTACCATCGAAGCCGAACCACGCGAAGACGGTTCCCGCCGCACGACCCGCTATGACATCGACATGACCAAATGTATCTATTGTGGATTGTGCCAGGAAGCATGCCCGGTTGATGCGATCGTCCAGGGCCCGAACCAGGAATTCTCAACCGAAACGCATGAGGAATTGCTCTATAATAAAGAGCGCCTGCTGGCGAATGGCGACCGTTGGGAAGCCCAGTTGCAACAGAATCTGATTTCCGAAGTAAAATATCGCTAAGCGGTTTTTGGACATACGCTTTCACGGCACAGCATAAAAATTTGCTGTGACCGATCAAAAATGACATTTCCGCTATACAAAAAGACGGTTTCCCCGGAAAACCGTTATAAAACAGGCTTGTATTTTCTATTCTTTTTGATAATATAAATACGTTAATAAGCGAAGGAAATAAAGTTTATTTCCGTTTAGAGAAGATCAACGCCAAGAAAAGATGCTTTTCACAGCATCGTTAAAAAACAAAATGTTGATCCCGAGACGTGTTTGGAATGTCTCGTCAGTAATTGCAATGAAGTTCATGCCGTATGTGGCGCCCGTTCTTTGGTAAGTCAATTAAGTCATAAAAAAAAAGATTACACAAGAAGGAAACAGACCATGAAAATAACAACGATATTGCAGGATATGAGGACAAAGCTTGCCCATGTGTTCGGGCAAGCCAAAGACGCAAGGGCAACGGATTATACATTACGCAACGAGACGTATAATATTCATCTAAAGCTTACAAACGCAGAAATGAAAAGACATTTATCTAAACAGCAGAACTACCAAAATCTTCTGCCGGATATGACAGATCACACGCATAAACTGGTTGCCGCGCATCTGTATCTCGGCCACAGCATTTACGCAAAAGACAATAGAAATAATATAATCCTCTATGATGTACCACCTGTCTCGACGCTTGTTTTGCCGGTAAAGGATCAGGATGATAACGTATCTTACATAGAGGAAAATACATTCCGGAGAGTGGTTGAGGCAGGCCGTGCTTCCAAAGGTGACAAGCCTCTTACTACAAGTAAAATGGACCGCTTTTTCAAAAACCTGCACAATTTGAGAACGACGCGTGACAAGGGTCACAATAGCTACGGGCTTATCACGGAGCCGTTACAACGCCGCGCCAGATTTGAAATAGCCTGACCAGGGCAGTGCTGACCTGCCTGGTTTTATCCTTTATAAACCCCGGATAATGGCAAATTTATCGGCCATTATCCGGGTTTTTTTATGACCCTGTATAAAGGTTAATATTTTGACATAAGTTTCATTTGTTGCTAAAACAGGCCATGGCATCAACGCAGGGGAATCAGCATGTCTTTGACTACACTCTTTCAAAATTTTTTCGGTAATAAAAAAGAAGCAACACCGTTGCAGCAGAAATTCGAATTGAACGCACGTGATCCGTTGACGGAATTTTCCAGTGATCAATATCATTTCAAGACCATGTTGACGGATGAACAGATTGCCTTGTTCAGTGCCAAAGATAATTTTGATCAGAATGGACAAGGATCAATTGCCATGCGTCATAAGGGAGGGACAGAGGTTTCCCTGCCATTTGATGTTCTGCAGTATCAATGGATCAACGACCGTCTTTATCATGATGCCTATAAATACAAAGAAAAGATGAGCCGTGAAGATCTTGATGAGCTGACGAAGTCCATCGGCAATGATGTTGAAGGAATGAAGTATTTCCCACGTTTGAAGGACGGGTTATTTTCTATTTAAGTGATAGAAAATATTTAAAAATATAAATTTTTTGACGCAACGTTCAGCAGAGCTGTTTAGGGAGTATTTTAATTGACATAGTATTGTCTTGTGGGGTAATGTAATGATCCTGCCCAAGAGGTCAATCATGCCAATAAGAAAACAGAAATACCCAACCTTTGAAAAAATTCATGCTAAGAATTTTTATCGGAATATATATTATAATCCTGACATGGATTCCTATATCGCTTTTTCAGATGAGCAATTAGAAGTTGCTATGGATACAGAATGGGACCTGATTAATGGATATGTGGATATATTGGATTATCCATCCGCTTATCACGTTAAATCTGAGTCTTCCAGATTACCATCTGTCATACAAATAGGTCCCCTTCGCATAGACATGATAAATATTGGAAGTTTATTTGGCCCTCAGGAGCCTTCTGAGCATATGGGCATGTCATTCCGTAATATCAACCCAAGGACAGACAAAGCTCCTTTTCTGGCCATGAGAGAAAAGGATGTTGCTCAAAAGCAGATGTTAGGCCAAATGTTCCTGGCGAATGGTGAGGTTGCGACTTTATCAGATTATAAAGAACGTCGTGACAGCATTTTATCGAATATGGCGCAGGGCCAGCCTCAGAATAAAGAAAGTTTTACCCGTAAATTGCGATCTTTATTGTATAGTTTTTAAAATTTGATTTTCCACGCTGTTTTGCCTAAATTAACGCCATGACGACATTTCATTCACCCACCATGGAAAACCGCTTCCATATTCCTGTCCCGGATGGTTCCGATGGACGGGTGTTGCTGCATTCCTGTTGCGCGCCATGTTCGGGTGAGGTGATGGAAGCGATGTTGGCCTCTGGTCTGGATCTGACGATCTTTTTCTACAATCCGAATATCCACCCGCGCAAGGAATATGATTTGCGCAAGGAAGAGAATATCGTCTTTGCCAAAAAGATGGGTATTCCATTCGTCGATGCCGATTACGATACCGAAAACTGGTTCTCCCGTGTCAAAGGCATGGAGATGGAACCGGAACGCGGCAAGCGTTGCACGGAATGTTTCGATATGCGTTTTGAACGCACGGCGCTCTATGCGCATGAAAACGGTTTCAAGACCTTTGTATCCTGCCTCGGCATTTCCCGCTGGAAAGATATGGACCAGATCAATGGCTGCGGCGAACGAGCCGCGGCGCGTTATCCGGGCTTGACCTATTGGGATTATAACTGGCGTAAAGGCGGCGGCGGTGCCCGCATGATCGAGATCTCCAAACGCGAGCATTTCTACCAACAGGAATATTGCGGCTGTGTTTATTCCCTGCGCGATACGAATAACTGGCGCGTCCAGAACGGCCGCGAAAAAATCCAGCTCGGCGTGAAATATTACGGTTCCGAAACCGAAGGCACGATCACCAACCAGGACCGCATCGGCCCGACTGAGTAAGTTTCTCTCATCGTCATCCCGGACTTGATCCGGGATCTCCTCTTATTCACAACATGCCATTATAACAGGGGTATAAAGGCAGGATCCTGAGCTCGCTTCGCTCCTCAGGATGACAATAGATTCAAACTGCCAATAATACACTCATGATGCGCTGGGCAGAGGAGCGTTATCAGCCGGAATATAAATACTCGGAATACCGAGTTCCTGTTTTTGCTTCAGGTATTTCTTGCACATTTTATCCGAACGGCTTTCACGGTAAGACGTAGAAGGGTGTGTGCTGAAAAAACTGGAGAAGCTTTCCATCATTTTTGTGAATGTGGTGCGCTTGATTCCTTTCAGCGCGTCCGTATTTTTATTTTCCTGTTTCTGTGTCATTTCAGGCATGATTTTATCGGCCAGATCATCACATTTGACTTCCATCTGGCGTGCCGGGTACAGGCCAATACCGCCAAGAACACTAAGCCCCATACTGATGAGATAACGTGAGCCTGGGAAAAACTCGCCAGCAACAAGCGACACCAGATCGATGCCTGCATCAAAATGCGCATTATATTGATACAGATATTTCAGAGGGAATGAGTTTGATAATTTAGCCAATTTATCATCATGACGCAGCCTTTCAAACACATGACCCATTTCATGAATCACGATTTTCGTTGTGCTGTTCTGGTCCAGTTCTTCAATCTCTGGATTGTAGTAAATCGTGGCATGATTGGTTTCAGGTGAATAACCAATGGCCATACTATATTCGTCGTGACTCTGATGAACATTATACACGCAATTGACCATGATATTGCGCTGCTCATCGCTCATTTTGAGGTATTTGAGCGTTGTATCATCGGCATTTTCCAGGAAACGATTGATATGATGCAGAGACTTTTTGATTTTTTTACGCATATTCATGGTCATTCACCGTAAAAGAGTATCTTGATATTACGGCAAATAATACGAGAATCTATTTATATGTCAATATGATAGTCAGGCTGCCAGTAACGCCGCAATCGGCTTGAAGCTCTTGCGATGCACCGGGCAGGGGCCGTGTTCGGCCAGGGCTTTTTGGTGTTGGGCGGTGCCATAGCCGACATGCTGGCTGAAACCATAGGCCGGATAAGCGGCGCAAAGTTCGGCCATGATCCGGTCGCGCGTGACCTTGGCGATGATTGAAGCAGCGGCGATGGAACAGGAATGCTGGTCGCCTTTGACGATGGCCTGTGCCTTGCATGGCAGGTTTTTGGGGATCAGATTACCATCGACCAGTGCGAAATAAGGCAGGGCGTTACCCTGCGGCAAAGCCTGCATCGCACGACCCATCGCCAGCCAGTTGGCTTCCAGAATATTCACCGTATCGATTTCTTCGACACTGGCCTCGCCAATCCCAACGGCGCAATGCTGCATGATCAGCCCGTAAAGCTCGTCCCGCTTGGCCGGTTTCAACAGCTTGCTGTCACGCAGTTCACTGACCCATTTGGCGGTGCGGATGGCGTCGGGGATAAAGACGGCAGACGCCACCACCGGCCCGGCCCAGGGGCCACGCCCAACCTCATCAATCCCGCAGACCAGATGACCGGTCCGGGCATTTTCGTAATCAAAATGAGGGGCTTGGGTTTTACCGGGTGTTTTGGCAGGCATGACGTGTCCGAATCCGTGGATTTTCGCCCCTTTATAGCGTAAGATCACCCCCCATGGCCATCGACAAGCAGTTTCTCAATGAACTTCGCATCCGTTTGCCGCTCTCTGCATTGATCGGAGCGCGGGTCAAACTGACGCGCGCCGGGCGGGAATATAAGGCTTGCTGCCCGTTCCATGAGGAGAAAAGCCCATCCTTTTACGTTAATGACGAGAAGGGCTTCTATCACTGTTTCGGCTGTGGCGCGCATGGTGACGTGGTCGGTTTCCGCATGCGTTATGAGAATATCTCGTTCCGCGAGGCGGTTGAGGCGCTGGCCCGCGATGCCGGTCTGCCGATCCCGTCTTATACGCCCGTCGACACCGAACAGGTCGAACATCACCAGAAGCTTCTCCGGGCCATGGAGATGGCGACGCTGTGGTTCGAGCAACAGCTCCGCGCCCCGCAGAACAAATTCGCGCTGGATTATATCACCCAGCGCGGCCTCAAACCGGAGACGATCAGCGGCTTCCGCTTAGGCTATGCACCGAATGACTGGGACAGTCTGCGCGATGCGATGCTCAAACAGAATGTTGAACTAAATCATCTGGTTGAGATCGGTCTCTTAAAGCAATCTGAGCAGAAGGAGAAGCAACCTTACAGCTTCTTCAGAGGCCGCTTGATGTTCCCGGTCACCGACCGTCAGGGACGCACGATTGCCTTTGGCGGACGCCATCTGGATGCGGCTTTCAAATCTTCAGATTTTAATTCAAATACTGATTATAAGCCACCGAAATATATTAATTCTCAAGAGCATTCACTCTTCCACAAAGGGGCGCAGCTTTACAGTCTGTCACGCGCCCGCGTGCTGGCCAAAGACCAGCCTTTGGTCATCGTCGAAGGCTATATGGATGTGATCGCGCTGCATCAGGCCGGGTTCGGTGCGGCGGTCGCTCCGCTGGGCACGGCGCTGACCGAAAACCAGATCATGCTGGCCTGGCAGGTTGCGGCGGCGGGGTCGCATATCCCGCTTTTATGCTTCGATGGTGACAAGGCCGGTCTGGCTGCGGCGTACCGTGCACTCGACCGGGTGTTGCCTCATCTCACCGCCGAGAAGCAACTCAAATTCGTCTTCCTCCCGTCCGGCGAAGACCCGGACAGCCTGGCCCGTTCCAAGGGCAAGGAAGGCCTGGCCCAGGTGTTGAACCAGTCCGAGACCGTGTTCAATGTGCTGTGGCAGCGTGCCCTGGCCCAGACCGGGTCCGACAGTCCGGAAGCCCAGGCCCGTCTCCAGAACCAGATCGAAGGCGATATCCGCCTGATCGCCGACAAGGCATTGCAGGCCGCCTATGGCCGCGAGCTGAAAGACCGCCTGTACCAGTTGCGCCGGGCCGGTCAGCAAACCGGTAATGTGCGCAATTTCCCGTCACATGGCCGATCCACCCGTGGCCCGGCCCAGCCGAAAGTGGTCCTGACCAGCCCGGTCAATACGGGCAAAACCGAGACCCAGGTGAATATCCTGTTGGCGACCCTGATCAATCATCCCTGGCTGATCAGCCAGCAACGCGAGAATCTGGCCAGCCTGCCGGTGCCCGAAGCGTCTGAAAATGCCAGTCTTTTGCATGGGTTACAGTATGCCATCCTCGATTGGCCGGGGCCGGGCGAAAAAGATGCACAAGAACCGCGCGAAATGCTGCTGGAATACTTGTCAAACCAAGGGTTTGACACTATTGTTAAGGACCTGTTGCGCGAGCGAACCTATCTGCACGCTGGTTTCGCACGTCCGCAGGCGGAACCGGATACGGTGGTGCAAGGCTGGCAGGATATCTGGGACATGATTCAACGGGATCAGGTCCGCCAAGATGAACAGATGATGCGGCGCCAACTGGCGAAGGATTTTTCCGTACAGGATGCGGAGCGCCTCATGGCGTTACGACAACAACAATTACAGAGCGACAACGACGCTGACTAACACGGTATAACCCACGGCATAACCCTAAGGCCAAACGCTAAGACCCCTTTATCCCTTTTGAGAGATGTATCCCGATTATGGCGGCTAAAAAAGATTTGAACGAAAATTTCATCGAAGAGCAGGAAGATAGCGACGCCGGCGCGCCGATGGCCGAGAAGATCACGAAAGCTGTCAAGCGCATGATCGAGCGCGGCAAGACGCGCGGCTATATCACCTATAACCAGTTGAACAAAACCCTGCCGGATGACCAGTACACATCCGAACAGATCGAAGACATCATGTCGATGTTGTCCGATATGGGCATCAACGTCATCGACAGCGAAGAAGAAGATGAAGAGGGCGCCGCCGATGCGGCCGCCGACAGTGAAGAAGAAGAAGGCCGCAAACCGGCTGGTAACGTCGAAGATTCATCCCGCACCGATGATCCTGTCCGCATGTATCTGCGTGAAATGGGAACCGTCGATCTGCTGTCCCGCGAAGGCGAGATTGCGCTGGCCAAACGTATCGAAGCCGGCCGTGAAACCATGATCAACGGTATCTGTGAAAGCCCGATGGCCATTCGCGCGATTATCGGCTGGCACGATGCGCTTGAAGAAGGCCGTATCCTGTTGCGTGACGTGATCGATCTCGAAGCAACCTATGGCGCGGATGTTACTGCTGCCGGTGGGACGCCCGTGATTGCACCGCCACCACCAATTCCGGCCGCTGTGCGCGATCGTGATGATGCACCTGCCGGTGGTGAAGATGCCGAAGGCGAAGGCGTTGAGGATGAAATCGACGAGATGGCTCTGTCCTTCTCGGCGATGGAAGCGGAACTGCGTCCGCAGGTTCTCGAAAGCTTTGCCGCGATGGGCAAGATTTACAAGGAACTGTCCAAGGTCCAGCAGGCCCGCGTCCAGACTCTGGCCGAAGGCAAAAAGCCGACACCGAACACCGAGAAGAAATTCTTCGACCTGAAAACACGCCTGGTCGAATATATGCAGAAGACTTACCTGAACCCGCACCGTTTCGAGGAACTGATCGGCCAGCATTACACGCTGAACCGCCGCCTGGTCAGCATGGAAGGCAACCTGATGCGCGTGGCCACCGACAGCGGTGTCAAGCGTGATGAATTCCTTGAGGTGTATTACAAGGTCGATAATAATAAAAACTGGATCGACGATATGGCGAAAACCGGTGGCAAGGGTTGGAAACAATTCGCCACACGCAAAGCCGATTTCGACCGTATCCAGAAAGACATGCAGGATATTGCCGAAGAATCCGGCCTGCCAATTGGTGAATTCCGCCGCATCGTGACGATGATCCAAAAAGGCGAAAAGGAAATGAACCGCGGCAAGAAAGAAATGATCGAGGCCAATTTGCGTCTCGTAATTTCACTGGCCAAGAAATACACCAACCGCGGTCTGCAATTCCTGGATTTGATTCAGGAAGGTAATATCGGCCTGATGAAGGCGGTTGATAAGTTTGAATATCGCCGTGGTTACAAATTCTCGACCTATGCGACCTGGTGGATTCGCCAGGCGATCACCCGTTCCATCGCCGACCAGGCGCGGACCATTCGTATTCCGGTGCATATGATCGAAACGATCCACAAGATCGTCCGCACAACGCGCCAGATGATCAACGATATGGGCCGCGAGCCGACGCCGGAAGAACTGGCCGCCCGCCTGCACATGCCGTTGGACAAAGTCCGCAAGGTGATGAAAATCGCCAAGGAACCGGTTTCTCTGGAAACACCGGTCGGTGACGAGGAAGATTCCCAACTGGGTGACTTCATCGAAGACAAGAACGCCGTGCAACCGCTGGACGCCGCCATCATCGGCAACCTCCGCGAAACCGTCACCCGCGTCCTGTCATCCCTGACCCCCCGCGAAGAACGCGTCCTGCGCATGCGCTTCGGCATCGGCATGAACACGGATCACACGCTGGAAGAGGTGGGCCAACAGTTCACCGTGACACGCGAACGTATCCGTCAGATCGAGGCGAAGGCGTTGCGGAAACTGAAGCACCCAAGTAGATCGAAGAAGTTGCGTAGTTTCTTGGATACGTAAAGTAGTTTATATTATAAAAAAGCCGCTAGATTATATCAGCGGCTTTTTTATAGAGATATTTTGAATAAAGTAATTTCAAGCTATTTCGGGAAGTTTAACGGGTATTCCGTTTTCGTATAAAATTTGTCCGTCTGGCAATATATTTTTTACATCAGCTATACGAACATCAAACCCATCTTTAATCAATTTATAACAAACTATTTTAAGATAATTCTCATTATGATCAGTCTTAATAAGACTCATAATTTGTTTGCCAATAAATGTAAGTGAATAAGCGGGTAGTGTTATAGTTTTAGCAGGATCGTTATGAGTAACTAGCAGTAATCTTTGGTGAGAAACAAGAGCTCTTGAAAATTTTTCTCCTTCTGATGATCCCCAACTCATTGTCATACCAATTGTCTCTACCCCTGATAGTAAACCTATTTCTTGCATTTCAAGTAAAAAGCCATAACTTGCTCCTTCTTTATCAAGAAAATCTTTGTCTCTAAAAACTGCCCCATTAAATACAAATTTTGCTAACTTTTCGATTTTTAATGCTTCTTCATGAGACAAACTGCGCAGAAAGTCCAAAGTTCTTAAAGAGAACGAACCTGGTTTTTTGACTTCGCCAGCAAGTAGTTTTCCCCATAAGCTTTGCACTTCATCAGATGATACTTCGCCAGCATAGTTCCGCCACTTGTAAAGCCAATCATCATTAATTTCTTCATCACTTAGCTGATCTGTGCTCTCAGCTAATTCAGCTTCTGCATGCAATATTGCTTTTGAGACATTTATTTCTTCTTTAATGTCATTAAATAAATTTTGCTGAGTTAAATAATCCAATGGAAGAACATTTGGGGTCATGCTGGTGTTTGAATTACTGCTATCATTATTATGAAACAAAAGTAGTTGTTTACCATTTTCTTCGAT
>DASWYT010000089.1:0-3998 GCA_036404835.1 Alphaproteobacteria bacterium
GATTTACCCGCACCGGAACGACCGATCAGGGCGATGATCTCACCCGGTTTCACATCCAGGGACACACCATGCAAAATCTGCAGACGGCCATTTTGGCCTTCCGGATAGGAATGACGAATATTATCTAAGTGAAGCACTGTATTCTTAGGCATGACGCAGGGCCTCCACCGGATCAAGTTTGGCGGCACGCCAGGCCGGATATAATGTTGCAGCGAATGACAGGCCGAACGCCATGCCGACAATCGACATTACTTCATGCCATTCCATCTGGGCCGGGACACGGCTGAGGAAATAAATCTCGGCCGGGAAAACCGACTTGCCGGAGAGATATTCGATCCCTTTCTGGATCGCCGTGATATTCTTGACGAACAATACCCCGATCAGGAAACCGACAAACGTCCCGAACGCACCAATGCTGGAACCCGTCAACAGGAAGATCCGCAGGATCGACCCTTTACTGGCCCCCATCGTGCGCAGGATAGCGATATCATGCGCCTTATCCTTCACCAGCATGATCAGTGATGAAATAATATTGAACGCGGCGATCAGAATGATCAGTGTCAGGATCAGGAACATCACATTCCGCTCGACCTGCAGCGCGCTGAAGAAATTGACGTTATTCTGGCGCCAGTCGACAGTCTTGTAATCCGGCCCCAGCTTGCGGCTGATCAACGGTTCGATATCCAGTGTCGTTTGCGGATTTGTCGTCATGATCTCCAGGAACGAGACACGATCCGGCATCTGGAAGAACAATTGCGCGGATTCCAGCGGCATGAAGATAAAGCTGTTATTATATTCAAACATGCCGACATCGAAGATACCGCCAATCGTGAAATTCTTGGCGCGCGGCATCGAACCGAACGGGCTTTGCTTTGGACGCGGGCTGATCAGTTGCAGATTATCACCGACACGCAAACGCAGACGTTCCGCCAGCGCCTCACCGATCAGGATATTGCTGTCATGGAAATTGCCGCGCTCGTCACGGGGAACAGCATCATACAACAATTTCTTCTCGGCAAAACTGTCGGCGCTCATGCCGCGCACAACCACACCGGTCGCCGCACCGTCAAACGTAATCAACGCCTGCCCCTCGATGGTCGGCAAGGCCTGGGTCACCCCTTTGATCGTTTTCAGTTCGGATGATTGATAGGCGTAATCATCCATCGGCCCCATGCGGGAATAGACATTCATATGGCCGTTAATACCCAGGATACGGCCGACCAGTTCCTGACGGAAACCGTTCATCACGGACATGACGATAATCAACGTCGCCACCCCCAGCGCAATCCCGACCAGGGAAAAACCGGTAATAACCGAGATAAAGCTTTCCTTGCGTTTCGCACGCAAGTACCGCCAGGCGACAAAGGGTTCGAACAGGAGATTCAAAGGACAAAACCTTTTTCATAAATAATAATTATCTTGCTTCATTCTTTTAACAAGGTAAACTCAGATTCACAAGTGAAGTCTTCTCTATAATAAGGTACTGTTATGACCCTGAATGTGACCCGCCAGTCTAATTATCCTGATTGGTATCAAGCTGTTATTACCGCCGCCGATATGGCGGAAAATTCTTCTGTCCGCGGTTGCATGGTCATCAAGCCGTGGGGCTTTGGTATCTGGGAGCGTCTGCGCGATATTCTGGACAAAAAGATTAAAGACACGGGCCATGAGAATGCCTATTTCCCGCTCTTCATCCCGCTGCGTCTGTTTGAAAAAGAAGCCGAGCATATTGACGGTTTCGCCAAGGAAATGGCGATGGTTACCCATACCAAACTGGAAAACAAAGACGGCAAGCTGCAAATCGGTGGCGAACTGGAAGAACCTTTAGTCGTGCGCCCGACATCCGAGATGATCATCAGCGAATGTTTCTCGAACTGGGTGCAATCCTATCGCGACCTGCCGTTGCTGATCAACCAGTGGGCGAACATCGTCCGTTGGGAAATGCGCACGCGTTTATTCCTGCGCACCAGTGAATTCCTGTGGCAGGAAGGTCATACCGCGCACGCCACACAGGACTGCGCCGAGAAAGAAACATTATTGATGTTGGAACAATACCGCCAGCTGATCGAAGATAATATGGCGATCCCGGTAATCTTAGGCCGCAAATCCGAAAATGAGCGTTTCCCAGGTGCCGTAGAAACTTATACGCTTGAAGGCATGATGCAGGATGGCCGTGCGTTGCAGATGGGCACATCGCATTATCTGGGCCAGACCTTCGCCAAAGCCAGCAATATCCGTTTCCAGGATGAAAAAGGCGAACAGCAATATGTGCATACCACCTCATGGGGTGTCTCCACCCGCCTGATCGGTGGATTGATCATGGCGCATAGCGATGATCTGGGCTTGCGCCTGCCGCCGCGTATTGCGCCGAAACAGATTATTATTGTGCCGATCCTGCGTGACGGTACCGAAGAAAAAGTCATGAACTATGCCGCCGCTATCGCCGAGAAACTCAAATCCGTTTGTTATGAAGGCGAGACTGTACGTGTCCAGCTGGACAAGCGCGACCGCCCTGCTCCGGACAAGAAATGGGAATGGGTCAAGAAAGGCGCACCGCTGATCCTGGAAATCGGCCCGCGTGATGTTGATGGCAATCAGGTTGCGGTCAAGAACCGCCTGGAGCCGGAAGCCAAAGCGACCTTTATGGCCGCCGACGATTTCATCGCGCAGGTTCCAGACCTGCTGGGCAATATTCAATCGACCATGTACGACCAGGCGAAGACTTATCTGGGCGCCAATACCCGCACGGATATTACAACGGTCGAAGCCTTCAAAAAATATTTCGAAGAGAAGAACGAATATCTCGATGGCAAGAACGGCAAAGTCGGCTTTATCCGCGCCCCATGGAGCGGTGATGTAGACACCAGCGAACCGATCCTGAAAGAACTCAACGCAACGATCCGTTGCCTGCCGCTCGATCAGAAATCAGGGAATCTTGGTACATGCGTGCTGACCGGCAAGCCAGCCGTGACCGAAGCGATCTTTGCGCGGAGTTATTAAGGCACGTAGCTATTAAGGCGCGCAATTATTGACCGTGACGCTGCTGACAGACTGTATAAATCTGATTGGTTGAAACAGCCTGGCCGTTAAAGGTCACTCTGCCATCCTGGCCAACTACGGCCTGGCCGATATAGGTATCGGCCTTGATCGGCGATCCCGGAATGGAAATGCCCAATTTGCTGATCTGGTCGCTGGTCAGGAAAACGCGATATTGATCCGGTAAATTCAATTTCTGCTGGCCCGGCAGGTCGGCTGGCACGACCGTATTACCGTGCGCATCGACACCGGCCTGATAAGTGACACCGGCACTTGGGTCATGCTGGGTCAATGTATTACAGAATTTATCCCAGGTGATTGCATTCTTGGTGGCATCACCGATCACCTGATCCATCAAAGGCGGCAATGGCGTGAAAGTCTCTGGCTGTGTCTCTAACGGTGCCTGCGCCCATGCAGGCATGGACAGGATGGATAAAGCAACAATCAGCGCAGATCTTATTCCCATTGATTCACCCAGTCATAGAAAGAGAAATTGGAATAATGGATCACAGCCACGATGATCGCCCACAACACGAATGACAAAATCGTCGTCGCAATGAATTTCTTTTTGATACGCGGATTGGCCGGTGCGCTGGTCGCGTTTCCGCTCTGGACTTTTTCATCAGGCGCATTGCCGTATGGCAACACGGTGAAGATCAAAGTCCACCAGATCAGCAGGTAAACGATAATGGCTGTGATGATATCCATGGCTTTATGATACTCTCAAAACGTTAAATACGCACCAACTGAACATTGATCACCGGTTTCTTGCCCAGTTCCTCATTCAGCAGATGACGGAGGGCCACGCGGATAGTTTCTGACCAGATTTCAACATGATAATCGGACTTTTTACCCAACTGGCGTAAGGTTTTCTCGACTGTTTTGACGATCAGCCCTTCGACCCAGTCATGTTCTTCGGCATCCCCGGCAACACCCTGCAGGACCAGAACCGGCTCGCTGAC
>DASWYT010000090.1:0-2965 GCA_036404835.1 Alphaproteobacteria bacterium
CGCCTTGGTGCCTTTGGTCGCGGCATACAGGGTGAAGAGTAAGCTGAGGATCACGGTGAGGCTCAAGGCCTTGTCATTCTGTTTGCTGATATTGACCAGCTGGTCCTGCAGCAACAGGAAGGCGTCATGCGGCATAAAGCGTTCGACCAGGCTGAGATGCTGCTGCACGTCATAGCCGGTGACCAGCAGGCCATAGATAGAGACAACGGCGGCCATGGCCGGGAAGATGGAAAGCAGGCCGTAAAACGCGACTCCGCCGGCCAGGAAGGAGACATTATCATCCAGGACACGTTTGACCGTCGCCCAGATAAAGGACATTCCAGGGACTTTAAACAGTAATTTCTGGGCAAAAAGGAGCATAAGAGGCACTTTATGACGGATTTGGGGTGGGTCAAGCTTAAATAATGACATATTGTTATCTAAAAATTAGAGATATTTGGGTAAAATTGTAAACAGCAACATTTTTCTGTTGACAGCATGTTTTGAGTAATATATATTCAAAACATAAGCCAGTTTTAAAATAAAAGGACCCCAATCATGGACGACACTAAAAACGAAGCTCCGGTAAAACAAATGACTGCACAAGAGCAAGCTGCGGCTGATTATATCGGCGCCATTTTGGAAATGTCAGATGACCCACGTGCAGCAGAAGTTAAGTACACACAAGGCATTAAGGGTGATACCTACAAGCCAGGTCGATAATCCTTTTATCTCGACACAATTTTCAAGAACCCGGCCATTGTGCCGGGTTTTTTGTGGCGTGGGGTTTGGGTCAAGAGTGATATATTGACATATTCATTGCAGGTTTTTACACTGGCTTCATCCTATTCAAAAAATCAAAGGTGATATCATGCATCTATCCGAAAAATATATCCTGGCTTACAAGCAGATGAAAAATAATCAGGAACAATTATTCTATGTCACACATTATAACGGATTGAATGAGGGGCCGGATGATGTGCTTCATCCGATCAAGGATATGGACAAGTTCCAGCCTTATAGTTTCACGACAAAGAAAAAAGCACAGGAAGCTTTGAAACAGGTCAAGGGCAATCCTTATTTCAGTCTTGATGCCGGATGCGAAGATGTCGATAAGAACACAGCCAGGAAAAATCTGAAAATTGGATCTGTGACGCAGTTGATAGTTGTTTAAACCGACATAAAAAAACCGGCCTGAGAGCCGGTTTTTCTTTAGGCTTTCATGCGGCCGCAGATTGTTTCGAAGGATTCTAGTTTTCCTAACGGGCCGAGAGCGGAGAAGGTTGGAATACCGCTGAAGATCTGGTTGGCGACGGCATCGAGTTTCGCTGCATCGACAGCGTCGATTTTCGCCAGTGTTTCTTCCATCGTCAGCGGGCGGCCGAATTTCAGGATATTCTGCGCCAGTTTTTCGCAACGCTTGCTGGTGCTTTCCAGCGCCATCAGTTTTTGCGCGCGGAACTGGATTTTGGCGCGGCTGATTTCTTCTTCGGTAAAGCTGCCGGCGGCGGTGCGTAAGGAATCGCACAGAACCGGAATCAGTTCCGTCACCAGTTCCGGACCGGTTCCGGCATAAACACCGAACTGGCCGCTATCGGCATAGGATTCCACAAAGGAATAAACACTATAGACCAGGCCGCGTTTCTCGCGGATTTCCTGGAACAGGCGCGACGACATGCCATCGCCCAAGATGCTGCCCAGGACGGAGGCGGTGTAATAATCCGGATCGTAATAATCCGGTGCTGGGAAACCAAGGACCAGATGCACCTGTTCCAGGTCGGCTTTATCCTGACGGATTTCACCACCGTGATATTGTGCCGGTTTAAATTCCGGTTTCGGTTGCGGCTTCACATTCTTGAACAGTTTTTCCGCTTGCGCGACCAGCTGGTCGTGATCGACGGCACCGGCAGCGGCCAGCACCATCGTGCTTGGCGTATAATAATCGCGGATGAAATCGACCAGCACCTGGCGCGGCATGTTTTTGATCGTGTCATTCGTGCCGAGGATCGGCCAGCCCAGCGGCGTGTCGCCATAGGCCTGGGCCTGCGCATTGTGGAAGACGAGGCTGTCCGGGTTGTCCTGGTACATGCCGATTTCCTGCAGCACGACACCGCGTTCGCGTTCCAGTTCAGGTTCCGGGAAAACGGGATTGAGCAACAGATCGCTGACGACATCGAGACCCAGAGCCGTGTCATCCGCCATCATGCGGGCGTAATAGGCGGTGTTCTCATTGCTGGTATAGGCATTCAGATAACCGCCCGCATTTTCAATCGTCTTGGCGATATCGGTGACGGAGCGTGTCGTCGTTCCTTTGAACACCATATGCTCGAGAAAATGTGCGACACCGTTAATGTCTTTTGTTTCATGGCGCGCGCCGACATTGTTCCACAAACCGACCGTTACCGTTTTGACACTGCTCATCGTATCGGTGGCAATGGTCAGGCCATTATCAAGACGGGTCACGCGGATTGTATCGGACATATGTGCTGCTTCCAGAAAAAACATAGTATAAAGTCCGCTTATAAGAGCAGATTTACAAAATAGGTCAATTGCTTAAGCTAGCGCACAGACAAGAAAAAACGAGGTGTGCCATGACTGATTCCATGCCGAAAGCGCTTGAATTTCCGGAGTCGATGACATTGCCGGCCCTGCAGCAACATGCGATGGCCGTATGCCGTCATTTCGGCTGGGATAAGGCCAGCGATGAAAAATGTTTCCTGCTGTTTATCGAAGAAGTGGGTGAGCTGGCAAAAGCGATGCGCAAGGCGATGGGATATACCATCGAACAGAATAACCCGGATAAGCCTGTGCAAAATGCCGCAGCGATACAGGCCAATCTGACGGAAGAATTCGCGGATGTACTGAATTACTTTGTCGAACTGGCCTGCCGTTTCAATATCGATCTGGAACAGGCTTATAAAACCAAGACGCTGGACAATATGCAGCGTCAGTGGAATTGATTTATTTCAGTTGCAGCACCGGGATA
>DASWYT010000091.1:0-9638 GCA_036404835.1 Alphaproteobacteria bacterium
AGCCAAGAAGTAAAATTTAAGTACATAGAGAAACTGGAGACCATGGAGAGTTATCTTTTCGTGGTCTTTTTTTTTATCGTCATTCCGCCGCCTGGCGGAAATCCGTGTCGTGCAGGATCGTTGCCAGCGTGTGATAGACGCTTTGCAGGGCCAGCAGACAATCCTCCCAGCCGGCATGCGGCAATAAGGTTTGCTCGTCGAGATAAAGCGCTTTGTTGATCTCGATCTGCAAAGCATGAACGCCCTGGCGCGGTTTGCCAGTACGGCTGATAATTTCGACACCTTTATAGGGCGTGTTGACACTGACGACAAAGCCGGCCTGTTTGAACAGGTCACGCACCAGGTCGCGCCAGATACGGTGTGACGCTACGCCGTCCAGATCGCCGATCACGATATCCGGCAGGAGTTTGCCATCAATCGAACGGCTCGGCATGGCGTGCATGTTCAGGTGCAGGGCATGGCCGAATATATCATGCAGATGCTGCAATTGCGCCTCTAAACAGGCGTAATAAGGCTTGTAATAATGGTCGATGCGATGGTTAATGGCGTCTTTCGGCAAAGGTGCATCGTAAATAGCATGGCCGCGGGCTCGTGTATGGATCAATCCCAGGCCATATTGCACGCGTTTCGACGGATGGGTCGGCCAATCCGGCTTTTCCGCGCACAAAGCCGGATCGATATCCGCCAGGCTGCGATTGAGATCGAGATAGGCGCGGGTGAATTGCGCCGTCAGCGTGCCAATCCCCAAAGCAGGTGCTCCAGCGATCAAGCCATCGACCAGCGTATCCTGGCTGGCCCGGATATCGGCTAAATCACATGCATAATGGAAGTCAGGTGGCAGCATCGTACCGCTGTGCGGCGAGTCCATGAACAGCGGACAGAGATGATCTTCGTCCGCCATAGTAAGACGATAAATATCAGTCAGGGCAGGAGAAGAAAACACAGCCATAGGATCAGGCTAGACGGTGCGTTAATCTTTGGCAAGTGATGATCTGGAGATGTGAAAAAACGCTTGTTTTTAAAAGGGTTTTTAAAGACCCGAAACAGGGTCATTCCCTTGCTGAATCGCGTTATTTTTGCTATAAAAAACAATCTCGTTTTCACGCGTTTTTTGTCAGGATTTTCCTATGAGCGCCGCCGATAATACCACATCCGAATTACCGCCAAACCCACCCGGTGGAGGCAATATCCAGCCGATCACCATCGAAGAGGAAATGCAGCGTTCCTATCTCGATTACGCGATGTCCGTTATCGTTTCGCGTGCCCTGCCGGATGTGCGTGACGGTCTGAAACCTGTTCATCGCCGCATTCTTTTTGCGATGCATCAGGGCGGTTACGACAGTTCCAAGCCATTCAAGAAATCGGCGCGTATCGTCGGTGACGTCATGGGTAAATTCCACCCGCATGGCGACAGCGCGATTTACGATGCGATGGTCCGTTTGACGCAGGATTTCTCCATGCGTTTGCCGCAAATTGACGGTCAGGGTAACTTTGGTTCCCTCGATGACGATCCGGCGGCGGCGATGCGTTATACCGAAGCGCGTCTGGCCAAAGCGGCTGAAATCAATCTGGATGATATTGATAAAGACACGGTCGATTTCCAGGATAACTATGATGGTAACGACCAGGAACCGAAAGTTCTGCCGGCGCGCTATCCGAATTTGCTGGTCAATGGTGCCAACGGTATTGCCGTCGGTATGGCGACCAATATTCCACCGCATAATCTGGGCGAAGTGATCGATGCATGCTGCGCCCTGCTCGATGATCCGACGCTGGGCAATGACCAGTTGATGGCGTATGTCCCGGCACCTGACTTCCCGACCGGTGCGATTATCCTTGGTCGTTCCGGTGCTTATGGCCTGTATCATAATGGCCAGGGTTCGATCAAAATGCGCGGCCGCACGCATTTCGAGGAAATTCGCAAGGATAAAACCGCGATCATCATCGATGACATTCCATACCAGCTTAGCAAAAAACGCCTGATCGAACGTATCGCTGAAGTCGTCAACGAGAAAATCGTCGAAGGCATCACCGAAATCCGCGATGAATCCGACCAGAGCGGTGTCCGTGTCGTCATCGAATTGCGCCGTGATGCCCAGCCGGATGTCGTGCTGAATAATCTGTACAAACACACACCATTGCAAACCAGCTTTGGCGCGAATTTGCTGGCGCTGCATCGCGGTCGCCCGCAACGCCTGAATTTGCAGCAATGCCTGGTGGCATTCCTGGAGTTCCGCGAAGAAGTCATTATCCGCCGGACCAAATACGAATTGATGAAGGCGCGCGAACGCGCTCACATCTTGGTCGGTCTGATGATCGCCGTGGCCAATATCGATGCGATTATCGCACTGATCCGTCAGGCGCCTGATCCGCAAACGGCCAAAGAGCAATTAATGTCCACGCCATGGGATGCGGAATCCGTCCTGCCATTGCTCAACCGTATCAACGGCATGGCCAACGCCAATGATAATGGCAAGGTTTATCATTTGTCGGACATCCAGGCCAAGGCCATTCTGGAATTGCGCCTGCAGCGTTTGACCGCTCTGGAACGTGACAAGATCACCGATGAACTGAACGAAGTCGCCAACGCGATCCAGCGTTATCTGGAAATCCTCAATGACCGCACCGAATTACTGGGCGTAATGCGCACGGAGCTTCTGGAAGTTAAAGAGAAATTCGCAACCCCGCGTCGCACCGAAATCATCGAATCCGAAGCCGAAGAAGATATCGAGGATTTGATCCCGCGCGAAGATATGGTCGTCACCGTGTCCCATGCCGGTTACATCAAACGTGTTCCTCTGGCCACCTATCGCGCACAAAAACGCGGCGGTAAAGGTCGTGGCGGCATGGATCTCAAAGATGATGATGCCGTGATCGATCTGTATGTGGCGAATACGCACACGCAATTATTGTGCTTCACCACAAAAGGTATCGTTCATTCCCTGAAAGTCTACAAACTGCCGCTGGGTAACCCGCAGGCGCGGGGCAAAGCTCTGATCAACCTGTTGCCATTGGCACAGGATGAAAAAATCTCCGTCATTCTGCCAATGCCGGATATCTCCGCTGATGCCACGGCCGGTGAACAGGATAAATACAATATCATGTTCGCGACATCGCATGGCACGGTTCGCCGTAATAACTTAAGCGATTTCAGCAATATCCGCAGCAACGGCCTGATCGCGATGAAACTGGGTGAGGGTGAAAAACTGATCTCGGTGAAAATCGCGACGAATGACCAAGATGTCCTTTTGGTCAGTAAACAGGGTAAAGCCATCCGCTTCGGCTTGGATGAATTGCGCGTCTTTGCGGGTCGTACCTCGACCGGTGTCCGCGCGATCAAGCTGACGAAAGACGATGAAGTCATGTCCATGTCCGTTCTCGAAGGCACAACCGCCTCGATGGATGAACGTGACACGTATTTGAAACTGGCCTCGACCTGCCGCCGTCTGCAAACCGATGAAAACGGCAATCCACAGGATGTCACCTATGCGATGGTTTGTAAGGAAGCCGAAGTCTCCGACTTCCCGGAAGAGCGTTTCAACGCCCTGCAGAAAGCCGAGCAATTCCTGCTGACGATCACCGACCGCGGTTTCGGCAAGCGTTCATCTTCGTATGAATATCGTCAGTCCGGCCGTGGCGGCCAGGGTATCACCGCAATGGCCCTGACCGATAAAACGGGCCAGATGGTTGCCGCCTATCCGATCACCCCGGACGAGCAGATCATGATGGTCTCCGACCAGGGCCAGATCATCCGTATGCCTGTGCACGATATCCGCATCGCCGGCCGCAACACCCAGGGCGTGACCCTGTTCCGTGTAGCAGGTGATGAACAGGTCGTCTCCGTGGCAACCTTGCGCGAGGAAAAAGATGAGAATGGAGAAGCAGCGACGGAAGAATAACCGCGCTGTAAATCAGATAAAGAAAAAGCCCCGAAACGGGGCTTTTTCTTTATCATGAAAATAAATTTATTTAATAATGTATTTTCCAACGCTTATAATGGCACGGTCAGTTTCACCATTGCCTTTTACCCAGCTTGTATCTTTGAATATTTGTACAATTGGAATTTCCTGGCCATCAGCCGTTGTGATTGTATGGACTTTGGCATGTGCCCCTTTTTCGGAGGCAATGGTTTCGGCATTTGCGCGACCTTGTCTCAAATCTTCCCATTCGTTTTGTTCAACTGATGGCGGTAATTGATTGGCTGCCAATGTTGCTTTTTCTTGTTCCAAAGATTGAATTTTTTTACTTTGGGAATGAGATTTCGTCAGTTGAGCGACGGTTGCAAAAAGGGCGAGGGCTGCCACAGCGCCTGCCGTCACGATTTCTTTTGTATTTAAGATCATTTTTTCTTTTTTAAATTGCATTGTTTGTCTCCCTTATTTTTCATGATTCGGTTTTTTATTACGATTATGTTAACACAATTAACTTTATAAGTCAGCATTTTTCTTAAAATTTTATCAAATTAATTTTTTGATGCTTCGGAAGGGGGGATAGTTGCAATCCCGGGATAATTTATGCTAATGTCCCACCTCGACGCGGTCAAACGCGTCTTTTGGACGGGGTGTGGCGCAGTCTGGTAGCGCGCCTGTTTTGGGAACAGGAGGTCCAAAGTTCGAATCTTTGTACCCCGACCATTCAAAAGAAGAGCCCCCCGTTGTGGGGGCTTTTCTTTTGAATAGCGGGTACGGCAGTTCGAACTTTCGTTCGACACCGAGCGGCTTTGCCGCGAAGGTGCGGCGAAGCGCCAGCGCAGCCAATCTTTGTACGGTCCCGCATTCTCCCAACCCAAAAAACCACCCCGAATCTCCTTCTCTTATGTTATCCTGCACCAATCCGCCGGACTTGCCGCCGTGAGTCGTTTGACGCATAATTACCGGACCCAATTCTTAAGGAGAATTCCATGAAAATTCTGCGTTTCGCTCTGCTTGGCCTGACATTAAGTCTTTTACCGACCCTGTTCCTTTCCGGCTGCAGCAATGTGGAAACCAAAGCGGAATTCCCTGACCGTCGCGAAGGTGACGGCGACACAGTCTATACCGGCCAGCGCCAGGGTATTTTTGGCAAAAAAGGCGGCGGTATCGGCCTGTTCTCCTCCGATAAGGACAAAGGCAATGTGGCCAGCGGCATTTCTGTGAATGCTTATCTGTGGCGCGCCAGCCTTGATACATTATCCTTTATGCCGATTGCGAATGCCGATCCGTTCGGCGGCACGATCATCACCGACTGGTACAGCCCGCCAGCGACACCGAAAGAGCGCGTGAAAGTGAACGTGTTCATTCTGGACCGTACCTTGCGTGCCGATGGTATCAAAGTCAGCGTCTTCCGCCAGATTGCCAATGGCAATAGCTGGAAAGATGCCACCGTCAATCCAAAAACCATCAGCGATCTGGAAGACACGATCCTGACCCGTGCGCGTCAATTGCGTGTGGAAGCCGTAGGACAATAAACACATGAACAGCACAACGCGTTATAACCCAAAAGAAACGGAAGCGAAGTGGCGTCAGACATGGTCGGATGAACAGGTTTTCAAAACCAAATTCGACAGCAAGCGTCCGAAATATTATTCCCTGGAAATGTTCCCTTATCCATCGGGTCGCCTCCATGTGGGTCATGCGCGTAATTATACGATCGGTGATGTGATCGGCCGTTACAAACGTGCGTCCGGTTATGAAGTGTTGCGGCCGATGGGGTGGGATGCGTTCGGCCTGCCGGCGGAAAATGCGGCGCTGGATCGCGGCGCCCATCCGAAAGACTGGACCTATAGCAACATCAAGGAAATGCGCGAGCAGATGCAATTGCTCGGTTTTTGCTATGACTGGGATGCCGAAGTCGCAACGTGTGACGTGATTTATTATCACCAGCAACAGAAAATCTTCCTGGACTTTTTGAAACACGGCATCGCCTATCAAAAAGAAGCGGAAGTGAACTGGGACCCGATCGATAATTGCGTGCTGGCGAACGAAGAAGTGGTCGATGGCCGCGGCTGGCGCTCCGGCGCACTGGTTGAGCGCCGCAAGCTGACGCAATGGTTCTTTGGCATTACCAAATATGCCGATGAGTTGATCGACGGTCTGTCTACCCTGACCGAATGGCCGGAAAAAGTCCGTATCATGCAGGAAAACTGGATCGGCAAGTCACAGGGCTGCCGCTTCAACTTTATCCTGCCGGTACCGGTTGCCGGTTACGACAGCGACAAGATCGAAGTGTTCACGACACGTCCGGACACAATTTTTGGTGCATCTTTTGTGGCAATCTCGCCGCAACATCCTTTGTCTCTGACATTAGCCAAAGATAACCCGGCGATGGCGGTGTTTATCGAGGAATGCAAAAAAGGCGGCACCGCCGCGGCCGATATCGAAACTGCCGAGAAAAAAGGTTTCGATACAGGATTGCGCGTGGCGCATCCGTTCGATGATACAAAAACCATCCCGGTCTGGCTGGCGAATTTCGTGTTGATGGATTACGGCACGGGCGCTCTGTTCGGTTGCCCGGCGCATGACCAGCGCGATATTGAATTCGCGCGTAAATATAATTTGCCGGTCCTGCCGGTGGTGATTCCGCACGGTGTCAAACCGGCTGATTTCACTTTGGAAAATGATGCTTATACCGGTGACGGTATCCTGGCCAATTCCGAATTCCTGAACGGCCTGGATGTTATTGCCGCGAAACAAAAAGCCATCGATGCGTTCGTGGCCAAAGGTTTGGGCCAGGCGGAAACGAATTACCGCCTGCGTGACTGGGGCGTCTCCCGCCAGCGTTATTGGGGTTGCCCGATTCCGATTATTCATTGCGACACATGTGGCGCGGTTCCGGTACCGGAAAACCAGTTGCCGGTAGAGTTGCCATACGATGTAACATTCGATCGTCCCGGCAATCCGTTGGATCGCCACCCGACCTGGAAACATACGACCTGTCCGAAATGCAGCGGCAAAGCGCAGCGTGAAACCGATACGATGGCGACCTTCGTTGATAGTTCCTGGTACTTCCTGCGTTTCTGCGATGCCAAGAACACAGAAAAACCATTTGATAAGGATCGCGTCAATCACTGGATGCCGGTCGATCAATATGTCGGCGGTATCGAGCATGCCGTATTGCACTTGCTGTATGCACGTTTCTTTACCCGCGCCCTACGTGATTGCGGTTATCTGAATATCGACGAGCCATTCCGCAATCTGTTCACCCAAGGCATGGTCAATCACCATACCTATCGTGATCAGGATGGTAAATGGCTGTATCCATACGAAGTCGAAAAGAACAGCAATGGTGACTGGCTGAAAATTGCGGATCAGACTCCGGCTATTGCGGGCGATTTGATCAAAATGTCGAAATCGAAAAAGAACACGGTCGACCCGTCCGAGATCATGGAAACCTATGGTATCGATGCGGTGCGTCTCTTTGTTCTGTCCGACAGCCCGCCGGAAAAAGATTTCGAATGGACGGCTGCCGGTATTGACGGTACCTGGCGTTTCGTGAACAAGCTTTATCGCCTGATCTTTGATGTTCTTCCGCATATTGCGGCGAAGGGATCGGCGCAACCGGCATCCTTCTCCGACGCTGCCTTGAATCTGCGCAAACTGACGCACCGGACGATTGCGACCTTTACCGACAGCATCGAGAAATTCCATTTCAATGCCGCGATTGCCCGTTTGCGTGAATATACGAATGAACTGGGTGGAATCAAGATCGATACGCCGGATATGCAATGGGCCTATCGCGAAGCGATGGAAACACTGGTCCAGTTGTTCGCGCCAATCATGCCGCATCTCGCCGAGGAATTGTGGCGCGATCTGGGCTATAGCGATTTCATCATCGATGCCGCCTGGCCGCAGGTTGATGCCGAACTGGCGCGTAAGGACTCTGTGACCATTGGCGTGCAGGTAAATGGCAAGGTGCGTGCAACGATCACGCTGCCGGCTGGTTCCGATGCCAAGACGACGGAACAGATCGCGGTGAATGATCCAAAGATCGCCTCGATCCTGGCGCAGACACCGGCGAAGAAAATCATCGTCGTGCCGGACCGTATCGTGAATATCGTGGTGGCTGGATGATTGAAAAGCCAACGACTTCGCGCATAACGGCATCGCACCTGTGGGTGATTCTTCTGCTTGCGATTATGCCGGGTCTGATAAGCGCCTGCGGTTTCCGCCCGCTTTATACAACGGTGGGAAATGCCAATGGCACATCCGTCCTGGATAATGTCTGGATCGATACGATTACAAGCAGCAACGGCGTTATCCTGCGTAACTATCTGCTGGATAGTTTTTACAGTGACGGTTACCCGGAACAGGCGCGTTATATGCTGAAGACATCGCTCAAGGAATATGTGCGTGACGTCGATGTGCAAAAGAACGATACGACAACCCGTGTGCAGCTGGTGGTTCTGGCAACGTATGAATTGCGTGACCGCACAACGGAAACCGTGATCGAACGCAACCAGGTCCGCGCGGTCAGTGGTTATAACATCCTGCTCAGTAACTACACGACCCTGGTCAGTCAGAATGATGCACGCGATCGTGCCCTGCGTGATATTGCCGATAAGATCCAGACGCGCGTGGCTTTGATTCTCAGTGAAAATACCGGCGGTTATATCCAGTCGACAGCGACCATGGGAACGACGCCGTGAAGATAGCGCCGGCGGAGAGCGACCGTTTCCTGCAGCGTATCGATGATGCCACGCAGGCCGTTCTGTTATACGGCCCGAACCAGACCTTGCTGCAACAACGCACGCAACAGACGATTAAAAGCCTGCTCCCCGGTGGCGATGACGGTTTCAATATGGTCACGATCACACCGGACCAGTTGAAACAGACACCAAGCCTGCTGGCCGATGAACTCTCGACGATGAGTTTCTTTGGCGGCCGTAAGGTGATTATCTTTAAAGATGCCGACGACAAACACACGCCGTCCATCTCATCCGCACTGGAGATGGCGGGCGAACACAGATTGATCGTGCTGGCCGGTGAATTGACGCCACGTTCCGCCTTGCGGTCCTGGGGCGAAGGCGCGCCAAAAGTCGGGACGATTGCCTGTTACGATTTCGATCTGCGCGATATCAGCCGTATCCTTAATGCCCAGGCCCAGGAAAAACAGGCCCGCATCGAACGCGATGCCTCTGACATGCTGGTGCAGTTATTGGGAACCCAGGCGGAACTGATTTCATCCACGCTGGACAAACTGATCGCCTATGCGGGCAAGACACCGGCGGTGATTACCGGCGAGATGGTGCGCGCGTCCTGCGTCGACCAGGTCGAAGCGACGGCAGACGATATTATCCAGCATGTGATGGATGGCGAATTGCGCGGCGTGCAGCGCCATATCGGCAGTTACTATGCCGCCGGGGAAAGCAGCGTCGCTTTGCTGCGCATGTTGCAGAATTATTTGTACCGCCTGAAAACGGCACAGGTCAGCATGGCCAATGGGAATACGCCGGAACAGGCTTTGAACCAGCTGAAGCCACCGGTCTTCTTTAAACAGAAACAATCCTTCATGCGCCATTTACAGCGCTGGCAGCCTCAACGCCTGGACCAGGGCCTCAAAGCCCTGATGGAAACGGAAGCGGCCTGTAAACAGACAGGCTCGGCGGATGAGTTGCTGGTGCGCCAGCTCCTGTTACAGATGGCGACGGGCTGAATGAGCCC
>DASWYT010000092.1:0-1731 GCA_036404835.1 Alphaproteobacteria bacterium
GTCTCATGCATCATTGTGATCAGGACAAGGCCGAGATGCTGGCCAGCGTGATGATGGCGCCGTATGACCATTACCAGCGTTCGATCGCGATGCGCATCGAACAGGTGCAGCAACCTTACCCGGACGAGCCTGTCGCGCAGGAGATCCAGAAAATCTATAATGACACGCTGAATGCGCAGTACCAACGCACGCGCGGCCGGTTCTATACGCTGGCAGTGTTGCCGACCCCCAAAGATGCCGAACTCGACCAGATTCCATATCCAGATTATATCGACCTGTTCTTTCGTATGTGTGCCGTCGACTGGGACAAAGTCGATGCGGCGCATAAAATTCTGATTGCACAACTGAATCAGGCGAAGACGTTACGTTTCACCAATAATGACGGCACGGATTTTACCGTGAATATTGAGGGTTTTACGTTCTGCAACTCGCTGGTCGCGAAAAACGTTCCGGGTTCCGAAGTGTTCAGCGCACCGCATCGCGACAGCGCCACTGGCCTCATCGTCGGCAAGGGCCGTTACATGTATATGGGCAAGGTGATGGAGAATATCACGTTGCGTTTCGAAGAGGGACGCGTCGTCGATTACGCAGCCGAAAAAGGCCAGGAGATCCTGAAGGAATTGCTCGATACGGATGAGGGCAGCCGTTATGTCGGCGAGATCGCCATCGGCACCAATCCGGTGTTGCGCCAGCATCTGGTGAATGGCCTGTTGACCGAGAAGATCGGTGGTTCATTCCATTTCGCCCTGGGGCGTTGCTATAATTTCACGGATTACCTGGGCATACCGGTCAAAGTCGATAATGGCAATAAGAGCGCCAATCACGAAGACATGACCATCATGCTGCACGGCAAACAGGGCCGTATCTATATCGATGGCGACATGATCATGGATGACGGCAAATTCATCGACCCGCGATTAGGGTATTTGAATGGGGATGCTTAATTGAGATCCATGCGTTTCTGGAATTTTTCCTGGAATTCAGGAGTGCTTGTCACTTCTTCCAAAGCCTTTGAATATTCACGATAAGATTTTGAAATCTGATTGGCCACGACATCCAGGCGGATATCTTTGGCACCGGCGCCGATTTCATAGAGTTTGGCATCGGTCCAGGCTTGTCCAACACTGTAATCTTTGGTGTAGCCATTGCCACCGAGTGCTGTCACGCATTGTCCGGTGATGTCATCTGCTACGTCAGAAGCGGCATAAAGGGCTGCGGCACCATCTTCGTTGCTTAACGATCCTTCATGATCAGCCTGATAAGCAATGAGATATGTGCTGCGTGTAGCTGTGTCCAGGTTGATTTTCATCTTAGCGATCTTGTGCGCATAGGCCTGGTTGGTAATCAGAGGTTTCTTTTTCTGATGACGCTGAGCGGCATAGGCAATCGTTGTATCAAGTACGTATTGGGCCAACCCTAAAGCGCCAGCAGACAGGATCAACCGCTCGTAATTCAGGCCTTTCATCAGGACCTTTGTGCCCTCATTGAATTTACCCAGGATATTTTCTTTTGGGATGATGCAGTCATCGAAGAATAATTCCGTCGTATCTGAGCCGCGCATGCCCCATTTATTGATTTTTTTACCGGTCGAGAAACCTTCCATGCCTTTTTCAACAATAAAGGCGGTCAGTTTCTTGGAATCAGGTCCACCGGTTTTCGCATAGACGATAACGGTATCGGCGTGCAGGCCATTGGTGATCCATAATTTGGAACCGTTCAGGCGGTAAGTGT
>DASWYT010000093.1:0-4656 GCA_036404835.1 Alphaproteobacteria bacterium
GGCCGCTGGCCGGAGTGGTTTTCTGGACCAGTTCAACCGCTTTGCCATCCTTGTCGTTGACTTCCTTGATATTGGAGAGAAGGCCGGTGTCATCGAATTGCAATTTCAGAATGCGGCGTGACGTAACTTTCGGTTTGAAGAAAGCTTCGGTTTCAGTGGTCTCACCGATATACATCCAGATATTCTGATCGAACGGATCGGTCGTTGTCGGTGTTCCGAGTTTTTCCGCGACATCCTGTTTGGTGCTGATCCCTTTTTCAATGCTCTTGAGCTGGTCGTCATCCAGGAAATTGCCGCGCGTGTTCAATGTCGGGGCACAGGCCAGCAGCAGGCTGGTGGCCAGGATGGTCAAAAAGCTGTTTTTGAGGAATGATTTATGCTTCACGGCGGGTCGTGGTTTGGTTAACATGATCAGAATAGTCAGATAGGTCTTATAACCCAAAATCGTCCGTAAAGCAAAACCATGTTCGCAATCTTTAACCGTTTCCGTAAAGAGCCTCATACGGCCGCTTTATCCGCCCCGCGGGAGGTGCTGTATCACGGTGTGGTCCGTCTGGGGCGCATGCCGGGATTTTACCAGGCCCCTTACAACGTGCCCGACACGCTGGATGGACGGTTCGATTTATTGACCTTTTTAATCGGGACGCTGTGCCTGCGTTTGAGCCAGTTAAATGACGGCCAGGAATTGAGCCAAAGCCTGTTCGACCGTCTGTTCGGTCAGGTGGAGCTGAATTTGCGTGAAGCCGGTGTCGGCGATTTATCCGTGCCCAAGCAAATGCGCCGCATGATCCAGGCTTTCTATGGCCGTGTGTCCCATTATGCTGAAATCCTGCAGGCATCAGCCCCGCAACCCGAACTGGCGGTCAGCTTTAACCGCAATATCTATAATGAGCAGGATGAAACAGCTGCACAGGCACTGGCACAATGGGTTGTCATGCAGTGGTGGCCTGTTCTGACATCTTTTGATAATATCCAGCAGGCCCCTCTGCTGGCTGCACAACTTCACTCATTGTCTGATGCTTTATCAGATACAAAAGGACTGTCCGATGCGAACCGAGCCGCTTGAATTATCCCGTATCGTCCAATTGCCGACGCTGAAAGAAAAACGTTTCTTCAGCACGCATGTCACGGCCACTGAGGATGAGAAAAAAGCCCTGGCACAGCGTTACGAGATTCTGGCCGTGAATGATCTCCAGGCTGATGTCAAAATCAAATCGCTGGGTGAGGGCATGTACCGTGTCAGTACTGCCTATAAGGCTGAGATCGTGCAGGCCTGCGGTGTTACCTTGCAGCCGGTGGTACAACATATTGATGATCAGGACGAGGAATTGCTGACCACATCGTCAGAGCATCTGATCCCCTTCGATGAAGCGGAGGCGGTTGGTGATGTGCCGACGGAACTGATTATCAATGATGAAATCGATTACGGTGAGATCATTGCGCAATTGATCGCGTTATCGATCGATCCATTCCCGCGTGCCGAAGGCCAGAATGACAGCAATATGTTCGCGCATGTCGAGCATAATAACAGCCCGTTCGCCGAACTGGCGGCGCTGCAGGCCAACACCAATAAAAAGAAAAACGATTAATAGTTGCCGAGCAGGCCGTTGATACGCTTGCGCAGCGTTTCAATATCGAATGGCTTGGTCATCACTTCATGGACCAGTTCGTCCAGATTATGGGCGCGCTGGCGTTCATGGGCATAACCGGTCATCAGCAGGATCTTCATGTTTGGAAAATCACGCTCGGATTGCAGCGACAGGCTGATACCATCCATGCCGGGCATGGCTATGTCGGTCAGCAGAATATCAAAGGAACGTTCGCGCAGGGCGTTGATGGCGGCATAGCCGTCAAAGGTGCTGGCCACTTCGTGACCGTCCGCTTTCAAAGCACGCTCGATAAAGAGACGTACATCAGGTTCATCATCAACTACCAGAATGCGGGCCATGTTCAGAATCTCTTCTTAATGTCGTTTCATCTATTTTACTCGTCCACGAAGCGAAAAGTCAAACTATACGCTTCGTCCGGGACTTGCGGCAGGCTGTAATCAAAGGCCAGGCTTTGTTTGCCGGCCATGTAATTGATGCCGGTGATCGGAATAGCCCAGTCTTTCAGCCACTTACCATCCTTGTCAAAAAGACGGGCCTGCAGGATCGGCAGGCGGAGGGCGCGTGACTTGGTGTTGGTAAAGCGGCCGGAGACGTGCAGGCGGGCCGGGATGGCTTGCGGGTCGAAATTGGCCGCCGTGTCATCGCCGAATTTCAGGCCGACACCGGCTGCCGGGGCCGGGACATGCAAAGCCTCATATAACAGGGCCGTCGCCGGCCAGGCGCGAACCAGATTGGTACGGCCATACCCCAGCGCCATGGCGGTGAGCAGCAGGAAAAGCCCCATCCATAAGGCGGCTATCTTGATAACTTTTTTATTATCAATAACTTCAATATGGTCAATGTCATTGATGGCCGCTTGTTGCCAGCGTAATTGCTGGGCCATGCTGGAGGCGCTGACATCCTCTTCAGGTCCGGTAAATGGGGTTTCCGGCTGGGTCAGGTCGATTTCAGTAACCGTAATGGCCTCTTGGCGCCAGCTATAGGCGCAACTGGCGCATTTGACCATCCGGCCTTTGGCGCCAATGGCGTTTTCAGGCAGCACATATTGGGTCTGACAGGCAGGGCAGGTTAAAATCATGGGTCTGATCTTAAAGCGGTTGAAAGGGACTGACCAGAGGTATAGTGCCTATAAATTGTTAAGTTTTGGCTTTTAAAGTTGAAATAAGACGGATTTGAAGAAAAACCTTCAAATTTGTTTAAAATTTTAGTAGAATAGGCGTAAGTAGAGTCGGGAACTGTCCCGGGGCTGCTTAAAAGGAGCTGGCATGGCGATCATGACAATACGCAAACCAACCACCAAAAACGACACATATGCGTATCTGCGCGATATTACGCCAGCTTTATCCAGACCCTATCTCAAGGAAGTCATGCATCTGGCGATGCGTGTTCACAACAGCACGACGCGTGTGCCACGCTCTAAGAAAGGCACGAAGGTTTAGGGAATGGACAAGAATTTACTCCAAGACAGAAGCATGTTTGAAAATGTGACGACGAAGTCCGTTGCCAAATATGCTTTGTTGCCTGGTATTGTCCCCATGATACGCCGTTTGGCTGAACGTTGTGGTCAGTTCCTGTTCATGTTCACGATGGTTTTTGGTGCTGTTGGCCTGATCGACAAGAATCATCCGTGTTTGCGTCCTGAAAATATCGGCCGTTACCGTTTTGTTGATATTCTGGGTTTAGCCACCCATAACGTCGTTTTCGACCGGAAACATATCCCACAGATTGTCATGTTCTTTGCGACGATTTTAACACTGGTTCTGACGATTGCTATTGTCGTTGCAAGTTTGGCTCAACTCTTCGTTCATACATCAACCGCTTATGCCCAAGCTTATTACGGCCTGGAAACGACACAGGCAAAGGATGATTGGTCCTATCAATTCCTGGGCCGTTTCTTTGGTAATACGGGCATGGATTTCTGGGGCGGTAATTCGGTTGATCCACGGATGTCTATCCTTCAGCCGATGTTCCGGGCGATGATCCAGCATTATTCGATTGCGATCATGGTAATCGCTGTCTTTATGATTATCTATATGGCTGTCACGCGTTTGGCGGAATCAGCCCGTACCGGCGAACCATTTGGTAAAAGCTTTAACAATGTCTGGGGTCCTATCCGCATTGTGATGTGCATCGGTTTACTGGTGCCGATTGGTACAGGTTATAATGCAGCGCAGTTGATTACCTTCCAGGTTGCCGAATGGGGTGGGGCTCTGGCGACCAATGTCTGGAATGCAGGTCTGGACAATGTCCGGCAAAGTAAATTTGTCGTTCCTAACCGCCCGGATTACGGTTTTAAATTTATTCGTGGTGTTTTTCTGATTAGAACATGCGTTGGATTGTGGAACAGAGCGGAAGCTGATGATTCAGGTTCTAAAATGTATGCACGCCCCTGGATATCGACTGAATCACGCACAAATTCAGAGATGATTACTATTAAATTTGGTCCTTATATGGATAAAAGTTTTTGTGGTGAGATCATGTTTCCGCGTGTTCGCACGATCGGTAGCGGTGCTAAACCCGATAAATTAGTCGATATAGATACATTTGCCGCGAAAGTAGAAACATCTTATCAACATATTGTCAAAACTTTCTTGGGTGATTTTACACTGGATGTCGCACCACCTTATGGGCAACGATCAGGTTTAAACAGCGCCTGGAGTCCCGGACCCTATCCGTGGGATGTGGAAGATGGTTCACCTGTTCTGATAACAAGTTCAATGCATCAGGATATAGATAATGCAGCCGACCAGTGTATTCGTACAAAAAATTGTAAGTACGATGATTTTATGCCACCAGGATCGGTGGAATCATGGGTCCGGACATATTGGACAGCCATTGGTTACAAAGATTGGGGAGCAACTCCAAACGCAACATATAATCCAACCGATGATAGATTCTTTAACACGCCTTACTTCAGAGATGAAGTTCATACTATGAATCAAAAGGCAATTGATATTCTAAAGTCTGGCCAGTCACATGGCTGGGCCAGCGCCGGAGCGTTTTATTTAAGACTGACGGAGATGCAGAATATCATTACCGGTTCGAT